>CAVCWF010000154.1:0-5627 GCA_963605945.1 Lachnospiraceae bacterium | reverse complement strand
GTGCTGACGCTTATCGAAAAGGCGGAGCAGAGCTTTGACGAGAAGAAGGCGCTTGAAGCGGCCGAAAAGCTGCGCGCGAACAAATTCTCGCTCAGCGATTATCTCGATCAGATGGCGCAGCTGAAGAACATGGGCGACTTACAGGATCTCGCGGGTATGATACCCGGCCTTGACGCGAAGGCACTCAAGGGCGCGAAGATGGACGACAAGATGCTTGCGCATCAGGAGGCGATAATCCTCTCCATGACGCAGGCCGAGCGCGACAATCCGTCGATGCTCAACAGCAGCCGCAAGAAACGCATCGCCGCCGGCAGCGGCACATCGGTCGTGGACGTGAACCGGCTCATCAAGCAGTTTGACGCCATGCAGCAGATGATGAAGCAGTTCAGCGGCAAGAATATGAAGAAGCTGCAAAAGAAAATGGGCAAAGGCGGCGGCTTCCCCGGAATGCCGGGTATGCCCGGAGGCTTCGGCTTCTAAATTAGGTTACAGCGCCAAGGCGTTTGTAATAAAGAGAGAAAAAACATGGAGGTGAATATACATGGTTAAGATCAGACTTCGCAGAATGGGCGCAAAGAAGGCCCCCTACTATCGTATCGTTGTTGCAGATTCCCGCTGCCCCCGTGACGGTCGTTTCATCGAGGAGATCGGCACTTACGACCCCATGGCCGAGAGCGATAAGCTCAGCGTCAATATGGAGCGCGCAAAGTACTGGATCGCTAACGGCGCACAGCCGACCGATACCGTCCGCGGCCTTCTCAAGAAGATCGAGGGCTAATAAGGAGTTTCTACCGGCATGAAAGAACTTTTGACCTACATTGTGCAGAGCCTTGTCGATAATCCCGATCAGGTCTCTGTGACCGAGCGCAAAGCCGACGGTGAGACGGTTTTTGAAGTCCGCGTGGCTGACGGCGACATGGGCAAGGTCATCGGCCGGCAGGGAAGGATCGTCAAGCAGATCCGTATCCTTATGCGGGCCGCCGCCCAGAAAAAGGGCAAAAAGGTATCAGTCGAAATCATGGACTGAACGCAGGAAACCGAGGTGGCAGCACCCCGGTTTTTTGCGTTCTGCGGGCGCGGCACGGCTTGACAGGGCGGCCTCGCCTGTGCTATTATATCCACAGTCACCGCCGCCGGGCGGGACTGGGCGTTTGCCGTGCATCATTAGGCCGCAGAAGATGCACAGCAGGCGCGATTTTTTTATTTTGGAGGGATTTTTATGGCTTGGATAATGCTTGGCATCGCGGGAATATTTGAGGTCGTGTGGGCGACGTTTATGAAGCTGTCCGAGGGCTTCACAAAAATCGGCTGGACGGCGCTGACCTTCGCAGGGATGGCGGTCAGCTTCATTTTGCTCGCAAAGGTGACGAAAACTCTGCCGCTCGGCACGGCGTACGCCATCTGGACGGGCATCGGCGCGCTCGGCTCGGTGCTTGTGGGTATAATCTTTTTCAAGGAGCCGGTGAGCTTCTGGCGCGTTTTCTTCGTCCTGACGCTGCTGGTCGGCATAGTCGGACTGAAGCTGACCTCGGCATAATTTTTCCTTGGCAATGCGGCTCCCTCATGGTATAATATAATGCTGAAAATGATTTGTGAAGGGGCGGCTCAGCCGCATTTGAGGATACTTTATGGATAAAAAACAGTATATTGAGGCCGGACGCATCGTCAACACGCACGGAGTGCGCGGCGAGGTGAAAATCGAGGTCTGGCTCGACAGCGCGGAATTCCTGCGCAGCTTCAAGCGCGTGTTCATCGGCGAGCGCGAGATAAAGATCGAGTCCGCGTTCGTCCACAAGGGCTTTCTTATCGCCAAGCTTGAGGGCGTGGACGATGTGAACGCCGCGATGACCTTCAAGGGGCGCGAGATATCCATCCTGCGCGCGGACGCGAAGCTGCCCAAGGGTGCGTTCTTCATAAGCGATATTATCGGCGCTTCCGTCGTGACCGAGGACGGCGCCGAGATCGGAAAGCTCGTGGATGTTCTAGAGCGCCCCGCGTCGAATATCTATGTCGTCAAGGGCGAGACGGAGCATCTTATTCCGGCGGTGCCTGAATTTGTTATGTCAACCGATGCCGAGAACGGAGTCATCACCGTCAGGCTCATAGAGGGGATGTAAAGACCATGCGCATAGATATAATGACCCTTTTCCCCGACACGGTGAACGCCGTTCTGCATGAGAGCATCATAGGCAGAGCGGCCAAAAAGGGCATAATTGAAATAAATTGCGTACAAATACGCGACTTTACCGAGAACAAGCAGTGTCAGGTGGATGACTATCCCTACGGCGGCGGATGGGGCTGTGTGATGATGGCACAGCCGCTGAAGTCTTGCCTTGAAAATGTTATGTCAACCGCAAGCGGCCTGCGCCGCCGCGTTATTTACATGTCTCCGCAGGGCAAGCCCTACACGCAGGAGACCGCGAAGCGCCTCAGGAACGACTATGACCATCTTGTGCTGGTCTGCGGACATTATGAGGGCATAGACGAGCGCTTCATCGAGGAGTGCGTCGACGAGGAGATTTCGCTGGGCGACTTCGTGCTTACCGGCGGCGAGATCGCGGCGATGGCCGTGGCCGATTCCGTGTGCCGCCTCGTGCCGGGTGTGCTTGCCGACGAGCAGTGCTACACCGGCGAGAGCCATTGGGACGGGCTGCTCGAATACCCGCAGTACACGAGGCCTGAGGTCTGGGAAGGGCGCGCGGTGCCGGAGGTGCTGATAAACGGCGACCATGCGAAGGTTGAGCTTTGGCGGCGCAAAAAGCAGCTTGAGCGTACCATGAGCAAGCGGCCTGACATGTTTGAAAAATTCACGCCCGCGGACGATACCGACCGCAAGCTTCTCTACGAGATAAAGAAGGACGCGAGCCGCATCAAGCTCACCGGAAAGCTTGATTACCGCCTTGCGACGCCGGACGATATGCCTGACATCATGCGCATCGTCGAGGACGCGCGCCGCAGTCTGAGGCGCTTCCGCGTGGATCAGTGGCAGGGCGGATATCCGAACGAGCAGGTCTTTCTCGCGGATATGGCGCGGGGGGAGTGCTTTGTCGTGACGCACGGCGGCGAGGTCGCAGCATTTTTCGTGCTCAGTACGCTTGAGCAGGAGAACTACGCAAAGATAACGGACGGCAAGTGGACTGCCGACATGGCCTACTGCGTGCTGCACCGTTCGGCCGTTTCGGCGAAATACCGCGGCAGCGGGATGGCGGAATTTCTGATGAAATGTGTTGAGCGGCAGGCGGCCGAGGGCTTCGGCCTGCGCTGCATCCGCGTCGATACGCACCGGAAGAACAAGGCCATGCAGCGGCTGCTGCGTGAGTCGGGCTACCGGTACCGCGGCAACGTGCTTGTTGATGTGGAGCCGGGACAGGATCCCGCGCGTCAGGCTTATGAAAAGGTGCTCAAAAATAAAAATATACCGGGGGGCTGCAAATGAAGGGCGGAAACACAAAATATCTTGTATCGGCGATAATCTGGACGCTTATATGTCTGCTCGCGCTGGGCATACTTATTTTTGCGGTGCAGACCTATGTATTTACAAAAATCTGCGGTCTTGTGCTGATAATCCTGTGCCTGTCCGGGCAGTGGCTGCGGTATATCAAGTCGACGCGGGGATGAGCGCATGAATCTGACTGATATAAATGAGATACGCGCGCTGCTTTCGCGACACGGCTTCCGTTTTTCAAAATCCATGGGGCAGAACTTTCTGACCGCCAGCTGGGTTCCGGAGGACATCGCCAAGGGCGCGCTGCTGGATGAGAACACCGGAGTGCTTGAGGTCGGCCCCGGCATCGGCTGCCTGACCGAGCAGCTGTCGAAGCGCGCGGGCAAGGTGCTGTGCGTGGAGCTTGACAAGAGCCTGAAGCCTGTGCTGGCCGAAACGCTTGCCGGCTGCGATAATGTCGAGCTCATATTCGGTGACGTGCTGAAGCAGAATCTTCCGGAGCTTGTGCGCGAGCGTTTCGGCGCTCTGCGCCCGGTAGTGTGCGCAAATCTGCCGTATAATGTGACGAGCCCGCTGCTGACGAAATTCATCGAGGCCGGCTGCTTTGACAGCATCACCGTGATGATACAGCGCGAGGTCGCGCGGCGCATATGCGCCCCGGCGAATACCGCCGACTACGGCGCATTCGGCATCTTCGTGCAGTGGTACACGGAGCCGGAGCTGCTGTTCGATGTGCCGCCGAGCTGCTTCATCCCGCAGCCGAAGGTGACGTCGAGCGTGATACGTCTGCGCCGCCGCGAAAAACCGCCGGTCGAGGTGCGCGACGAGAAGCTGATGTTCCGCGTTATCCGCGCGGCGTTCAACCAGCGGCGCAAGACGCTTGTGAACGCGCTCAGCTCGCAGTTGGGCGTTTTGGACAAGGAGAGCGCCGCCCACGTTCTGGCAAATTGCGGATTTGATACAAAAATTCGCGGAGAAACAGTAGATATTGTTGGTTTTGCAAAAATTTCGGACGAAATATCATCCATAATAGGCGCGGATTTGTAGGTAAAATGCATTGATTATTTGCCCAAAATTGTGATATTCTAACACATGGCGAAGAGTCAGTTTTTTGACGCTTTTCCGCAGCAATTTTATCTAATCTTATTTATTATAGAAAGGAAGAAAACAATGAGCAAAAAGTATGTGTATCTGTTTTCCGAAGGCAATGCCAGTATGCGCGAGCTGCTTGGCGGCAAGGGTGCAAACCTTGCAGAGATGTCCAACATAGGCCTGCCTGTGCCTCAGGGCTTCACCATCACCACCGAAGCCTGCACCCAGTACTATGAGGATGGCCGCAAGATCAACGACGAGATCATGGCTGAGATCATGAAGAACGTCGAGATCATGGAGCAGATCAACGGCAAGAAGTTTGGCGATCTCACCAACCCCCTGCTCGTTTCCGTCCGCTCCGGCGCACGTGCTTCCATGCCCGGTATGATGGATACCATCCTGAATCTGGGTCTTAACGACGATGTCGTCGCCGCGATGATCGCCGGCAACCCCGATCCTCAGTTCGAGCGCTTTGTTTACGACTCCTACCGCCGCTTCATCCAGATGTTCTCCGACGTCGTTATGGAAGTCGGCAAGAAGTACTTCGAGCAGCTCATCGACGAGATGAAGGCCGAAAAGGGCGTCACCTCCGACCTCGAGCTCGATGCTTCCGACCTCAAGAAGCTCGCTGAGCAGTTCAAGGCTGAGTACAAGAAGCAGATCGGCGAGGACTTCCCCTCCGACCCGAAGGTCCAGCTCTACGAAGCTATCCGTGCGGTCTTCCGTTCCTGGGACAACCCCAGAGCAAACGTCTACCGCCGCGACAATGATATCCCCTACTCCTGGGGCACCGCTGTCAACGTCATGCCTATGGTGTTCGGCAACCTCAATGAGAACTCCGGCACCGGCGTCGCATTCACCCGTGACCCCGCCACCGGCGAGAAGAAGCTCATGGGCGAGTTCCTCGTCAATGCACAGGGCGAAGACGTCGTTGCAGGCGTCCGCACTCCTATGCCCATCGCTCAGATGGCAGAGCAGTTCCCCGAAGCATACGCTGACTTCGTCAAGGTCTGCGGCATCCTCGAGGAGCACTACCGCGACATGCAGGACATGGAGTTCACCGTCGAGAACGGCAAGCTCTACATGCTCC
>CAVCWF010000153.1:9230-12912 GCA_963605945.1 Lachnospiraceae bacterium | reverse complement strand
CCATGGGCGCAGGCAAGGCCGGCGCCAAGAGCATCGACGAGTATATCAAGAGCAAAGCCTGATAATATACAGAAAAAATCTCACTGCCGTTTTGCAGCGGCAGTGAGATTTTTTATACTAGGTGCAGTTCTTTCAATATTCCGAACCGGCTTGTGACGCCGAGCATCTCGCGCATGTTCTCAACGTGCTTTTTTACTGTGCTTTCGCTGATCATAAGCTCGTCCGCGATCTCCTTGTTGGACATGCCGTCGGCAATGAGGTGCACGATTTCCGTCTGCCGCCGCGTCAGACCTCTGGTGTTGGCGGAGGAGGGCTTGTTGGCTGATACCGCCTTCCTGTCCGGGCTTATCCGCACGAGGTATGCGGACATTACTCCGCAGTCCCCTTTGATAAAGCATGGGGTCGACGTGCAGTAGAAGTTCTTGCCGTTCCTGCCGAGCTGTTCAAAGCAGCTGTACCTCGGTACGCAGCGGGTTGCGAGCTGTGTTGCCACGCGCTGGACTATGTGCGCGGGCTTATCTTCAATGATGAACGATGTCAGCAGATCCCCACAGAACTGTACGGCGGTGTCGTTATAGGAAATGACCCGGTGATCCTCCGTAAGCAGCATGGCGCCGACATTGCGCTGGCTCATGCGGCAGTCGAGAAAGGATTCAAGCCCGCTGAGGTTTGAATACTGCGAGAGCTTTTTATAGTCCAGCAGTTTGTTGCGTATCGCCCCGGACATCTTCTCTATGCGCATAAGCGTACCGGGGTCAAACGGCCCCATATCCTTTGAACGGCTCAGGGTCAGATGCCCCAGCGGGACATTGTCCTGCTTGAAGATCACGGCGAAAGAATAATATATCCCCGCGGGCTTCAGCAGCTCGCGATAATTGCGGCTGTTTTCATACTCCTCCGTGGATAGCAGGTCGTTCACGGCGAAAACCGATTTATCGGATGTGAGCAGGCTTTTCTGCGAATTGGGGTTGAATATGCTGGTGTCATAATAATCCCGGCACCAGTCAGCCCCGTAAACGGACTCCGGCAGATTCATGCTCACCTGATTGCAGGCGACGTACCTGTCGGGGTTGCGCGGATCCTTTTCGTACTGGTAAAAAAGATAACCGTATGCGTCAAGGCTGTTTTTGAAGCTGCCGAGTATATCCCCCATGAATGTGCTGAGATCATCCAATGGGGAAGTAACGGTCTGTAAAATGCTGTACTGAAGTTCATCCAAGACAAAATCATTGCCTGATGCCATCTCACCGCACTCCTCGTCAAATCTTCCTATTTTACGGCAAGATTCTATATCAGATTTGTGGAAAAGTCAAGCAAGGCGGCAAAAGATACGCACATGTGCGTATCTCCCTATTTATTCTGCGGTGCTACAATCATGCCAGAAATTGATTCAATTTTGGCAAGGCGGGTGAGCTGAATGGACGATATGGCAGCGGCAAGAGGTTCTGAAAACAAAGATGCGGCGGCTTTAGGCGGCAATGATGCGGCAAAAAAAGCGCCGGTAAACGGCTGGACGGCTCGTTTTAACCGGAAGTGCGCACAAAACTGCGCCTGCGGCGCCAACGGCAGCGGAAACTGTGTCTGCGCCCCTGAACCGTGGCTCGGCGTTTACTGACACATCGAGGAGGCGGAAATGGATACATATCACGAAATGAGCAGCGTTTTTCATCAGCGGCTCCGCAGAAATCTCGATAAGCGCATTATCCCCGTGACGCTGATCGGCGGATTTCTGGGCGCGGGAAAAACGACGGCAGTGAACCACATACTCCAGCAGCCCTCCGAGCTTCGGACGGACGTTATGATAAGGGAGTTCGACGAAGTCTCGATAGACGATCAGCTGCTCGCAGTCAGCGATGAACGCGTGCATCCACAACCGGGCGTGTCGATGCATATCGACGAGGAGACAATGCTGTACGTCGCGCTCGACAGACTGCATGAGGAGCGCTACGGCGAGTTTGACAGACTGCTGCTTGAGACAAGCGGCATGGAAAGCCCGGAGCTGTTCCTGCATCTGTTCTTCCTCTGGGATATGCCGAGCCGGTACAGGCTGCTTGACCTCATAACTCTGGTAGACGCTGAATATGGCGAGCTGAATCTCAATCAGTTCAAAGCGGCCGTCTGGCAGGCCGCGACGGCGGATGTCATCGCAATAAACAAGACAGACCTTGCGGACGAAAGCTCCCTTGCGAGTCTTGAAGCGAGACTGCGCCGCATAAACCCTATGGCAAGAATAATGCGCACGACCTACGGCAGGATCGATCCCGATACTCTCAGCGGGACGCCTCTGTACGAACAATTAAGGGTGCTGCCGTACCCAGAACCAGTGGGAGGAGAAAACATGGACGGTATAACTTCTTACGCGATCTCGATAGACCAGCCGCTCGACAAGGCGAAGGTGAACGTCTGGATAAACAAGCTTTTCACTGAGTACGGCGATAAGATCCTCCGCAGTAAGGGCTTTCTGAATTTTGCCGGAGAGGACTATCGCTACGAATTTCAGGCAGTCCGCAGAACGTTCCGCTCGTATGCGCATGATGTCTGGGCGGACGGGGATGAGCGCAAAACGGTCATAGTGCTCATAGGTACGGAGCTGCCGGAGAAGAAAGAGCTTGAAAACACGCTCAGAGCGTGCGTTTAAGTTATAAAACAATATATAGAAAGGACAAAATTATGGCTTCCCAAGTATTTTACATGAACGACAGAGCCAGCAGTCTTGGCGAGAGCACTCCGTTCAAGGCGCTGAAGCTGGTTCGGGACATCGGCATCGACAAGATCATCAAGCCCGGCGACAAGGTCGCGGTCAAAATGCACATGGGCGAGTACGGAAACTCCCTCAACCTCAGACCCCAGTGGGTCAGCGTTATCACCAAGGAAATACAGCGGCTCGGCGCATTCCCCACTGTTGTTGACGACACCACCGTCACCACCGGCGACTACTCCGGCCGCGCTACGCGCGCGGATCACCTGCGCGTCGCCTCGTCCCACGGCTTCAATGAGCAGACCCTCGGCTGCCCGGTGGATATCTGCGACGGCGAATACGGCATGGACGATGTGAAAGTGGAAGTTCCCAACGGCGTCCTCCTCAAGCACGCATGGATGGGCAAGAAGTTCACCGAGTTTGACAAGCTTGTTGTTATATCCCACTTCAAGGGGCACTCTCAGGGCGTCTACGGCGGAGCGATAAAGAACATGGGCATAGGCATGGGCTCCAAGCGCGGCAAGGTCGGTACGCATATGTACCCCCACCCGCTGTACGGCATTCCCAACGCCAAGATGGATCAGGAGCGCTTCAAGGAGTGCACCAACGCTGTCGGCGTAAAGCGTCTGCCCACAGGCAACGTGCTTGTCCCAAAGACCGATCCCAAGCAGTCAACAATAGTTGACAGATACCTGTCATCCTGCCCGTGGGGACTGCTGAAGAAAAACGAGGACGGCTACCTCGATTGGGACTCCGAGCATTGCTGCAGCTGCAACTTCTGCTGGCAGTGTGCCGGTCAGTTCGCCGGTATCTGGAAGCTGCACCCGGATCTCCCGTCTCTGTGGCCTGTAACGATAGCGGACTCTGCGGCGGCCTACGTCAACTACTTCGGCAAGGAAAACTGTCTCTTCATCAACTACGCCTTTGACATTACTCCTATCTGCGACTGCGCGCAGTTCCATGACAGACCCATGATACCCAACC
>CAVCWF010000153.1:0-9220 GCA_963605945.1 Lachnospiraceae bacterium | reverse complement strand
CCTCGGTGTTTTCGTGTCCCGTGACCCTGTCGCAGTCGACATGGCATGCCTTGAAGCCTGCGAGGCGTCGGCCATCGTTCCCGGCTCAAGAGCCGAGGATTACGGCTTTGCAGATCCGAACACCGACCGCTTCACAAACTGCTCCAGCGCTCTGCACATAAGCCAGTGGAACCAGATAAACGCCGGCGTTTTCAACGGCATGGGCAGCTCTGAGTATGAACTGATCGAATCCGTGCCCGGCCCCGATACGGATTATTGGCTCGCTCCGTATACTGAGGACAATACCTTCTATATGCAGATGAACAAGCACTGGGTCGACACTCCGTTTGAGTACGACAAGTATTGGTATGACAAGATGCGGCTCGACCATGACACGCTTTGGAAGCGCCCCACCGGCATGGTCGGCGAGATGACGCTCGAACAGTATAAGGAAACACAGAAGTAAAACAATAAGTATATGCCCGCAGCCGCTGAACCCTTCACAGGGGCTGGGCGGAAAAAAATCAATACTGCAAATATAAAAGCTGGCGCTTTTCAGCGCCAGCTTTTATGCACTCTGTGCGTTTTTTCACCGTGGACAGTAAAATTTCGGGCAATGGTATGAACTACAATCATTTCACCTCAAATTCAGCTGCCAGATAATGAGACGCACCGTCCGCATCTTTCATTTCCAAGACCACGCGGTAAAGACCGGGAGTCAAGCGAGTTCCGTAGTTGGCGTACTTCTGCACAATACTGCCATCCAAGCCTGAACCTTCCTCTCCGCCCAGCGCAAATTCGATCGTGGTAGAAGAAAAATTGTTCTGCACGTAGTTCAGCCGGTACCACTGACCGCCGACATTGCATTCAAGGTATTCAAAGGTGTTCGGCGCTTCGCCGTCTTGAACGAAGTGATACACATCCTCGGAATCCGCGGCCACTTTCCACCTGATTGTATACCCTGTGAAAGGCGAAAATGAAGGCTTTTCAACCGTCAGCTCAAAGCCGTCGACCTGATTGACTGGATATGTTGCCGCGGCATCGCTGAAACTGGGATATTCGGCGGTAGCCTTCAAGGTCAGCCATACACCGCCGGCGCAAACCAATATAACAGCAATCAAAATGATAAAACCTCGGCACTTCTTCATAAATGTCTCCCTATTGCGAATAATCCTGTACCTGATTTTATCATAAGCAAGCCATTTGCGCAACCGGATAAGAAGCAGCGTCGCAGTTCCAGCACTATTTTATATAATGCTCCTCGACGCAGACGGAGGCGATGGTGGACAGCAGGAGGAGCGCAGGGGGCGTCTCGCTGAGCGTCAGGGCGGCGTAATATGTATCGTAGTGAAGCACGTAGTCGCCGTCGCAGGTGACGAAGAGAATTATCGAAACGGCGAGCAGCGCGCAGCTTATGCGCAGAGAATTTATAAATATAAACCACGCGGCAGGGTGCATCCGGAGCATCCTGCTGATTATTTTTTTCATATGCAGCACCTCAAGGCAATCTTACGCGATGGGGGCGCGCGTTTCAAGCTGTATATTTTGCCAGCGCCGCGCCGACGTGGTCGTACCTTAAAAATCAACACATTTTGCGGGATTTGCGCACTAGCTTATTCCGCCGCGCAAGCCTAAAATATTATTAAACTCAGGAGGCACTGGCAATGAAGAGAACCATGCTTCAAAAATTCGGCATTCTCGGCCTAATAAGCCTGCTGTCGTACACGGCGGCGGTCGTGTTCGCGCCGCTGGCGTACCCCGGCTATAACTGGCTAGCGCAGGCGGTGAGTGACCTGTCGGCGGACAGCGCGCCGTCGAGAACGCTGTGGAACCGGCTTTCGGCGCTGTATATGCCGTGCGGCATCGTGTGCTGCACCATGTGCGGACTTGAGATAAGCGCAAATCCAAACCGGGCACTGCGTGCGGGCGTATACCTCTTTGCCGCGATGAACTGGCTGTCGGCAGTGGGCTACGCCATGTTCCCGCTGCCGGAGGCCGGAGCGCCGGGCGGCTTTCAGGGGACGATGCACATGGTCGTGACGGCTTTCGTGGTGCTGCTGTCGATAGCGTCGCTGATTCTGATAATCCGCGGAGACAGCGGAGCGCGATCAGGGCTTGGCGCGTGGGCTGCCGCGGCGCTTACGATGATGCTTCTCGGCGCGATAGGCGCCGGAATCGTACCGGGAGAATATTTCGGAATACCGGAGCGCTTCAGCGTGTTCGCGGCGACGGGGTTCAACGCGGTGCTGGGCATGTACTTGTTTTATGGCAGGCTTGGAGAGGGGAGGACATCTGAAAAACATGATCGAGATATACGATAACCGCGTCGGCGATAAAAAATATGCCGCGCGGCGCAGTGATGTACGGCGGCGTGAGCGCGAGGACTCCGCGCGCCGGGCGGTATATTCCTACGGCGAACTGTCGCTGACGGCGGACACTCATGCCGCGTTCGTGTCGGCGGCGAGCGTATCACTGACGAGGACGGAGTACGCGATACTGAAGCTGCTGATGCAGAATCCGGAGCAGATAATTTCGCGCGAGGTAATGCTGGAGCGCATCAGCGAGGACACGCCGGACTGCACGGAAGGCTCACTGAAAACGCACGTCAGCCATCTGCGCGGGAAGCTTCGCCGCGTGGGCGGCCGGGACTTCATAGAGACGGTCTGGGGCGCGGGCTTCAGGCTGGTTTCATAAGAAAAAGGCATACGTGCGATAAAGCACATATGCCTTTATAAAATCTTATTAAAATCTCATGCGCCGAGCATTCCGATGATATCGTCCATCGAGAAGTTCGACTTGTAATACGAAAGCTCGCCCGCGATAAGTTCGTCGAGGACTCGCATTCCAAGCAGCTCGACGGGTGCTTTGTCGTCGGTGAGAATGTTGCCACCGCCGGTGTACTCGGTGAGGCGCTGTGCCACGGTAGCCATTATCTCAGCATAGCGCGCGTTCGTGAGCTTCGCGCGGCTCTCGTCAAAGGTCTGCACCAGCGTGTCGGCATTGGTGCAGAAAACCTCGGTGTTCGTGTTGCCGGCGACGTCGGCTATATATGTGTGCTTGAAAACGCTCGCCATCGTGTCGCACAGGTACTCGTTGAGCGAGCCGTTTTCGCGCGAGGTCATGTTAAGGTTCACGACCATGACGCCTTCGGGCTTGAGATGCCGCGACACCTCGGAGAAAAATTCAACGCTGGAGAGCTGAAAGGGAATGGTGATGTCCTGATACGCGTCGACCATTATCACGTTGAACAGCTCGTCCGACGCGCTGAGAAAAGCCCGCCCGTCCGCAACGGCGACTTCGACGCTGTCCGGCAGGGAGAAATACTCGTGCGCGATGTCGGCGATTTTGCCGTCGATCTCCGCGCCCTTAACCGAGATGCCCGGAAAATACCGCGTACAGTAGCTCGCAAAGGTGCCGGAACCCATGCCGAGGATCATCACGCTGCGGCCGCTGCTGTCGGAGCCGTCAAGCCCCGCCATGCACGGCGCGGCGAGGGCATAGTCGTAGTACATGCCGGTAAGCTCCGCGTCCTTGGGCTGCACCGACTGGACGCCGAACAGGACGTTCGTTGCGAGAACGGTCTGATGTGCGTCATCCTTGACCTGAAGGTAGTTGTATATTGACTCGTCCTCAAGCGCCAGATCCTTTTCCCAGAACGCAAAGCTGTAACCCGGAACGCCGAAACCGAGCGCGCAGATGAGTATGACGGCGATGCAGCCGGCGACGGTCTTCTTGCGCTCGAATATAAAGTAGGCAAGGCCAATCGCGGCCAGCACGCCGGAGAAAATCAGGAACGTGGCCGCAGTACCGACGGCGGGAATGGTGACAAAGGTCGGCACAAAGGTGCCGATGATGCTGCCGATGGTGTTGAGCGCGTTGAGCCGCCCGACGGTCTTGCCGGTGTCGTCCAGATTATCGACCGTGAACTTCGTCAGCGACGGGGTAACGGTGCCGAGCAGAACGCAGGGGAAGGCGAATATAAGCAGACAGGCCGCGAACGCCGCCCAGACGAGGAAATTTTTCGTGATGAACGTCGCAAGCAGGAACGATATACCGGCTATCATCCAGCGCCCGACAAAGGGAATGAGCGCTATCCATATCGCGGCGATGACGACGCGGCGGTACAGCCTGTCGGGCGATTTGCTCTTGTCCGCCATGCTGCCGCCCCACACATTGCCGACGGCCATGGCGATCATAATGACGCCGATTATGACCGTCCATACGATCTGGGACGAGCTGAAATAGGGAGCCATAAGCCTGCTGGCTCCAAGCTCGACCGCCATCACGGACATGCCGGCGAAAAACTCCGTCAGATACAGAAACCATTTGGTATTTATCAGTCTGTTGTTCATTAAGACCCACCTTATTGCAGCATTATACTGAAAGTGTAACATCAATCACATGCCTTGTCAATTGACCCGGCGGGCTATGTTTATCAAATCTTAATGATAATTAAGGCGTATCTTCAGGATGCGGAGCCTGTCGTTTGTTGACGGGGCAGCATGGGATATGTTATACTTCTGGCATCGAGGGAGGCAAGGCCGTTGCGATTTTTAAAACGACACAAAGAGCTGCTCTGGTTTGGACTGCTTGCCGTTGTGAGCGCCGCATATTTTTCGCTGCAATTTCTGGGACTGCGGCATCACCTTATACATACGCCGGTTGACGATGTTATTCCGTTCGTACCGGCGTTTATTATTCCGTACGTTCTGTGGTATTTTTACGTCCCCGGAATGATGCTGTTCATGTGCTTCAAGGACCGTGAAGTGTTCATGCGGCAGGTGGCGACGCTGTTCACCGGGGCGTTCATATGCATTGCGGTTTTCGCACTGTACCCTACAAGGATTGACTTCCGGCCTGACGCGTCGGGGGACGGGCTGCTGCTCGCCCTGTGCAGGCTGATCTATGCAAACGACCAGCCGTATAACGTTCTGCCGAGTCTGCATTGCTATGAAGCGACGGCGATACATCTCGCAAGCTTCGGCGGCGCGGCGGGGCGCAGATACAAGGGGCTGAGGGCGGAGTCCGCAGTAATGGCGGTGCTTATCTGCCTGTCGACCCTGTTCGTGAAGCAGCATTCGGTGCTCGATCTGATATCCGGCTGCCTGCTGGCGGGGCTTGTGTACGCCGCCGTCGTGTATTTGAAAAATAGAAAGATGAGAGGAATAGAGTAAATGCCGATAAAGGGAATGAATCTGCTGCTGATAAAGCCGTTTAATTTTGTGTATATCTGCCTGCTGGCAGTTGGAGCGGGCGTGATATATCTGATATGGTACAAGCTGCGCGGCAAGCCGGAAAAGACGCGCGAACGCTTCCTTATCGGCCTGTGCGTCGCAAATATTGTGCTGTATTTTATCTATAAGGCGTTCCTGTCGATCGACGCGGAGTTCGTGCAGGTGTCCGGACTTGAGAGGTTCAACTGGTTCAATGAGCTGCCGCTGCAGCTGTGCAACATTAATCTGTTCCTTATCCCGATAGGGATCCTCACGAGACGGCGCGGCATCCTCGGCTTTGCGTTCTTCATCGCGCCGCTCGGCGCGGCCATGGCGCTCACGTTCCCGGAGATCGCGTTCAGCGGCTATTCGCTGCTGCTGCCGCGTATGCTGGGCTTTTACCTCACGCACCTGCTGCTCATTATCTGCGGCATCAGCCTGACGACGCTCGGCTTTTACCGGCCGGAGTACAGGGATTTCCCCGGAATTATCGCCGCGTTCATAGTCCTTTCGCTGGGGGCGCACCTCGTCAACACCATCCTGCGCAGCACTGTATGTCCGCAGGCGGACTATTTCTTCACCTACGGCGCGGATATCAGTGTTCTGAATATGCTGTGGAGCGTGATCCCGATACCCTACGTGTACCTGCTGCCGGCGCTGGCCGTGCTGCTGGCGTATATGGGGGCGATAACCCTCGGCTTCAACACCGTTGACCGTCTGCGGGCGGATTCCGCCGTCGCCGCGGAGCAGTAAGTTTTCATACCCGTGTTTAACCGACAGGTGATTTGAGCGGATAGAAAAATTTGATAAAAATAGAATAATTTAATAATCAACAAACAACTGTACACTTTCGCCCAAAAATCACAGTTTTTGGCGAAAGTGTTTTGCGTTATTTAGTTTGTGTAGTATCGGTTGACAAGGGCAAACACGGTTTTGCTGGGCAGAAATGCGCCCATACTTCTTCAAAGTCCTTGACAATACGGAGATGAGACGAAAGATAATCAACGGCGTTCAGGAAGGCCGAAACGTCCTGAAAATACTGGAAAAGATGGAGATTCTCCACTGAAAAAATAAAGGAGGAAAAAATTATGCCGGATATCAACGGTAAGACACTGCTTGTGGGGCTGCTCGCAACCCCCATCCGCCACAGCAACTCTCCCAGAATGCAGAGCGAGGCATTCGCAATGACCGGGGTAAACTGCGTACAGCTCGCGTTCGAGGTAGGCAATGAGCAGCTTGAGGACGCCGTGAAGGGGCTTCGCGCCCTCGGCGCGGTGGGCTTCAACGTGTCGATGCCCAATAAGCGCATGGTCACTCAGTATCTCGACGAGCTTTCCACCGCCGCCGCGCTCAGCGGCTCGGTCAACACCGTCGTCAACGACAACGGTAAGTTCATCGGCCACAATACGGACGGCTACGGCTTCTGGGAATCGCTCCGCAGGAACAATATAGAGTTCGTAGGCAAGAAGGCGACTCTTATAGGCCCCGGCGGCGTCGGCGCCGCGATATGCGTGCAGGGTGCGCTCGACGGTCTCGGCGAGATAGCTATCTTCACGCGGGTCGGCAAGTCCGAAAAGACCGCGAAGGAGCTTGTCGAAAAAATCAACGCGAACACCTCCTGCAAGGCGGCGATGTACATGGTCGAGGATGAGGCCGTGCTGCGCGAACAGATCGCGGACAGCGACCTGTTCATCAACGCCACCGGCGTCGGCATGGGGAGCCGCGCAGGCGAAAGCGTCATCACCGACGGCAGCATGTTCCGTCCGGAGCTTACCGTGTGCGACGTCATATACGCGCCGCTCAAGACCAAGCTTCTTGAGATCGCCGAGCAGCAGGGCTGCCGCATCCTCAACGGTCTGGACATGATGCTTTGTCAGGGGGCAAAGGGCTTCGAGCTCTGGACCGGAAAGACCTTCCCGATGGAAGAAATACGCGCAATGTTCTTTTGAGATAAAATAGGGAAAAACAGAATCCACTGAAAACTGAGAAAGGAGCCAGAGCATGAAAACACTGAACGTTCGCGGCGTTACCCTCGGAGAGGGCAGAGAGAAGATAATCTGCTCCATCATGGAGCCCAAGATAGACGACGCGTTGGAGACGATGGAGCTTGTGAAGAAGTCCCGCGTCGACGCGATAGAGTACAGAGGCGACTGGAGCGAGGATGTCCATGATCCCGCCAAGATGCAGGACAATGTCCGCCGCATCCGCGAGAGTCTCGGCGAGTTCCCGATTCTCTTCACATTCCGCTCCGTAAACGAGGGCGGCCATCTCGACCTCCCCGCGGAGGAGTACATCACCCTGACCAAGGCCATGATAGACTCCGGCTGCCTTGACCTCGTCGACATCGAGTATTGGATCGGCGACGAGCGCGTGAAGGAGCTTATCGACTACGCGAGAGCCAAGGGCGTCTACTCCGTGTATACTTATCATAACTTCAAGGACACCCCGTCCGTCGAGTGGATATGCGATTACATCGCGCATGGCCGCGAGCTGGGCGCGGATATCCAGAAGTGCGCGACGATGGCGACAAGCAAGAAGGATCTTCTGAAGCTGCTTACCGCGACCGAGATGATGACCTGCGGCGAGGACGACGGCCTTGTGCTCACCATGGCGATGGGCGCGGACGGTATGCTGAGCCGCCTGACGGGCGAGATCTTCGGCTCCTGCCTCACCTTCTGCAGCCTCAAGGCCGCAAGCGCACCCGGTCAGGTCGACTGCGACAGCGCGTACACCATCATGCAGACCCTGCACAATTGCATCGCAAAGAGCTGAACAGCATAAAAAGTACGCAGGAAAACCTGCGTACTTTTATATAGAAAAGCGAGCGGATATTCCGCTCGCTTTTATTTCGTAATTATATGCGCTTCCACTTTGCGCCGTGGGGGATGTCAGTAACTTCAATGCCCTGTGCTTTCAGCGCGTCGCGGATGCGGTCAGCCTCAGCGAAGTTCTTGGCCTTCTTCGCGTCCTGCCGTGCCATGATCTGTGCCTCGACCTCGGCGTCGGTCTCGCCGGATTCGGAGATGACGGTGAACTGACCGGCGACTGCGGCCTGCTTCTTCAGCTCCTCGCGCTTCGCATCGCCCTTCTTGATGAGGTCAAGCCCAAGCACACGGTCAAAATCGGCCAGCATGTGGAGCTTGGTCGCGTCGTTGGTCTTGTACTTCAGCACGTCGTACAGAGAGGTGACGGCGAGGGAAGTGTTCAGGTCGTTGTCGAGCGCGGCGGTGAACTTCGCGCGGAGCGCCGTCATCGCTTCCTCGTCAAGCTCGCCGTCGCCGGGCTTGAGCGCCGCGACCTTGGCGATGAGCTTGTTGTAGGTGACCTGAGCGTTGTCAAGGTTCTCCCATGTGAACACGAGAGACTTGCGGTAATGGCTCTGGAGGCAGAACAGACGGTAGGCCAGCGGGTCATAGCCCTTCTGCTCAAGCAGGGATACGGTCAGAAACTCGCCCTTGGACTTCGACATCTTGCCGCTGCTGGTGTTGAGATGCAGCACGTGCATCCAGTAGTTGCACCATTTGTGGCCGAGGTAGGCTTCGGACTGCGCGATCTCGTTGGTGTGGTGCGGGAAGGCGTTGTCGATGCCGCCGCAATGGATGTCCAGATCCTCGCCGAGATGCTTCATCGATATGCCGGAGCACTCGATGTGCCAGCCGGGGTAGCCGACGCCCCACGGGGAATCCCACTTGAGCGCCTGATCCTCGAACTTCGACTTCGTAAACCACAGGACGAAGTCATTCTTGTTGCGCTTGTTGCTGTCTTCCTCGACGCCCTCGCGCACGCCGACCGCGAGGTCTTCCTCGTTGAAGTCGTTGAAAACATAATACTTCTCAAGCTTGGAGGTGTCAAAATACACGTTGCCGCCGGCAAAATAAGCGTAGCCGGTGTCCATAAGCTTGGAGATTATCTTGATATACTCGTCGATGCAGTGCGTCGCAGGCTCGACGACGTCCGGCGTCTTGATGTTCAGCTTGGCGCAGTCAGCAAAGAACGCGTCGGTATAGAACTGCGCGATCTCCATGACG
>CAVCWF010000152.1:0-7275 GCA_963605945.1 Lachnospiraceae bacterium | reverse complement strand
CAGAAAAATAAAAAAGTACGGTAGCCCATTGTATCATGGACTACCGCACTTCGTGGTGCCGGTGGCGGGGGTCGAACCCGCACGGGGTATTAGCCCAACGGATTTTGAGTCCGCCTCGTCTACCAATTCCAACACACCGGCACGATGTTCAAAGTATATATCATTCGGGCGGAAAATTCAAGTAAAAATTCTTCTTTCCGCCCATTTTTAACCATCTGCCGCTGCAAAATCAAAACCTCCGGCTTTACCGGAGGTTTTGGTTCATATCAATATCAGTCTATCTGGAATCTGGCCAGCATATTCTCAACGCTGTTGTCAAGCAGCTTGAGGAAGCGATCCTGCGTGATCTCCTTCGGCAACTGCATACCGAGATCCAGCCACTGCGATATTAGGCCGACGATGCCGTTGGCATAAAACTCAACAACAAACTCGAAGTCCGTGCGGTCGATATTCTTCCCCTCGGAGACGATTATCGCGAAGCTGCGTATGCAGCCCTGAAGACGGCGCTTGAAATAGCGCAGCATATAGATACGGCTGTTGGAATTATAGATATTGAGCGCAAAAACGCTGTTGTCCGCAAGGTACTTGAAGAACATCATAACGTCGTCGCGCCAATGCTCATACACTACCTCGCTGGGCAGCACACGGTTGGCGTCCTCTTCAAAAACCCACTCCAGCAGATCATACACATCGTCAAAGTGATAATAAAAGGTCTGGCGGTTCACGCCGCAGATCTCTACCAGATCCTTTACGGTGATCTTGTTTATCGGTTTTACTGTGAGCATCTGTTTGAGCGCCGCGCCCAAGGATTCCTTTGTTGTTGAAGCCATGTTGCTGACCTCCCGATTTTTTATATATTATAGCACATAATGTCGCAGGATGTAAAGATTATTTAAGACACTTTGCCGCAAATGACTAGTTTTTTCGCATATAACGCAAAAACCTCTCCTGCCGAACGGCAAAAGAGGTTTTCTGGAGCTGGTAATGTGACTCGAACACACGACCCCTTCATTACGAGTGAAGTGCTCTACCGACTGAGCTATACCAGCATCAACAGGAGATATATTACCATAAGCTGCGGCTAAAGTCAATCACGAATATTCGCACCACGCAAATAAATACAAGGCGTATACTGACAAATCTGACGAAAAAAATCTTTGGGAGAACTACACAAACGCCGTCCGGATTTCGCATGTATTCCCCGTGTCAATAGACCGGTTCACCAAAAATTCTGAGCCGAGAACGGCGTTTAAAAGTTACATAATTATTTCACCAAATTATTTTTCAAATAGTTATCAACATTTCCAACAGCTTTTTCAACACCCGATTTTTCCTGCAATATCAACGAAAACCCGGATTTTCATCAATTCATCCCATGGCTGCAAATGCGATTTTATTACAAAAAAGAAACAACTTTTTGTTTACATAACCGCATATTCACCGGAACGTCGAACGGAACAGGCCGGATTCGTTATATGATGAAAAGCTGTCGCCGCAGACGATGATATGATCGTCAAGCATGATGCCGACTGCGTTGAGTGCCCGCGAAAGATTTGTTGTGATAATGTCGTCCTCGCGCGAGGGCTTGACCGTGCCGCGCGGATGGTTATGGGATATTATAACGGACGATGCCTTGAAGCGCAGTGCAAGCTCCGTCATCTTCCTGACGTTCGCCTCGACCGAATTGACCACTCCGCGGGAGATAAGCTGGCAGCATATCACGCATTTCTGCGAGTCGAGGCAGAGCATGTACAGCACCTCGTCCCGCTCATACATGAATATCGGCATGAAATACTTCCCCGCCGCGGAAGCGCTGTTTATCTTCTTCTGCGGCTTTAACTTGTCGATCATATACCTACGCGAAACCTGCGGGATAAGACTCAGCAGAAGTGCGGAGTTCTCCCCTATTCCGCTGACGTCCTGCAGCTCCTGTATGCTGGCCTCAAGCACGCCGGACAGCGAGCCGAAACGGTTTAGAAGCTCATGCGCGATCAGATTCGTGTCGGCGCGTGGGATGGCATAGAACAGCAGAAGTTCAAGCACGTTTATATCGTTGAAATTATCCAAACCATGCTCAAGATATCTCGCTTTAAGTCTCTCACGATGTCCGTCGTGAACTCCCATGATATGCCTCCCCCGCTTTCTTTGGTATTGCCGTTTAAAGCTCCATTGTCGCGTACGCGTTGAGATCGCTCCCGGCTCTTACCCCGGCCAGATGCTCATAATACGCCTGCGCGCCGACCATCGCCCCGTTATCGCCGCAGAGCTTGAGCGGCGGAATGTAAAGCTTGAGTCCGTTTTTCTCGGCCGCGGCCTTGAAATCGGCGCGGATGCGCGAATTTGCCGCGACGCCGCCCGCGACGACGATCTTGTCGCGCCCCAGCTCCTTCGCCGCCTGCATGGCTCTCGGCACGAGGCTGTCGCTTACAGCCTTTGTGAACGACGCCGCAAGGCTCGCGCGGTCGATCTCCTCGCCCTTCTGCTCCGCAGTGTGGACAAGGTTTATGACGGCGGTCTTGAGACCGGAAAAGCTCATGTCGTAGGGATTGCCCTCGACGTGCGATATCGGGAAATGATACTTCGTGTCGTCCCCGCCCTGAGAGAGCAGGTCAATCGGCTTCCCGCCGGGGTACGGCAGCCCTAGCACACGCGCCGTCTTATCGAAGCACTCCCCTGCTGCGTCGTCCCGCGTCGCGCCAAGGATGTGCATATCCGTATAGCCGCGGACATCGACAAGTATAGTGTTGCCGCCGGATATGGCAAGGCACAGGAACGGCGGCTCCAGCTCCGGATACGCGAGGTAGTTTGCCGCGATATGCCCGCGGATATGATGCACCGGTATGAGCGGCACATTCAGCGCGAGGGCGCAGGATTTGGCAAAGTTCACGCCGACAAGGACGGCGCCGATAAGCCCCGGCGCATACGACACGGCGACAGCGTCAATGTCCTGCCGGGTTATACCGGCGGCCTCTATCGCCTTCTGCGCGAGTATGGATATCGACTCCACATGGCAGCGCGAGGCTATCTCCGGCACAACTCCGCCGTATACCGCGTGCAGATCCGCCTGAGAAAAAATCTGATCCGTCAATATTTTTCTGCCGTCCTCAACGACGGCCACCGCCGTTTCATCACAGGTGGATTCAAAGGATAGTATCTTCACAGTGCAAGGCCTCTTTATCTGTAAAAAATTTCGTCATCAGTATAGCATTTTCGCGCGGCAAATCATAGTAGTTTTTTCTCGTCCCGACGGGGACATAGCCGTGCTTTGAATAAAGCGCTATCGCGGGTGCATTGCTCTCGCGCACCTCAAGCGTCGCAAAGCTCAGCGCGCGTCTCCTTGCGCGGCTGTCTATCTCGGCTATCAGCGCGTCGCCTATGCCCTGCCTGCGGCATTCGGGCGATACGGCGACATTTGAGATGTACCCCTCGTCCAGCACAGACATCATCCCGACATAGCCCAGCACCCTGCCGTCGCCGTCTACGGCGGCGATGAACTCATGGCTTGCGTCCGGCAACTGGCTTCTGAGCTGCGGCTCCGTCCACGGCATGGAGAAGCACTGCTCCTCAAGCGCGGCGAGCTGCGGTATCATGCTCTCTTCGGCGTCGATTATGGTCACGCCCATCAGTGCGCCTCCGCCCAGCTCTTGCCTGTCTTGACGTCGACCGTGAGCGGCACGGCAAGCTGCGCCGCGTGCTCCATCTCGTATTTAAGCAGCTCGCTCACGCGCTCCGCCTCACTCTCCGGGCACTCGACAATAAGCTCGTCGTGCACCTGAAGTATCAGCCGCGCTTCAAGCCCCTCGCTGCGAAGCCGCCCGTCGACATTCACCATCGCAAGCTTGATGATATCCGCCGCCGTGCCCTGTATCGGCATATTGAGCGCGACCCGCTCGCCGAAGGAGCGCATGTTGAAGTTGGAGCTTTTCAGCTCCGGCAGACTGCGGCGGCGGCCGTACAGCGTCGTGACGTAGCCGTCCTCCCTAGCCTTTTTGACGATGCTCTCCATATACTCATGCACGCCCGAATACTTCTCCATGTAGGCGTCCATGTACGCCTTCGCCTCGTTCGTGTAGACGCCGATATCCTGCGCCAGAGAGAAGGCGGAGATGCCGTACACGATGCCGAAGTTTACGGCCTTCGCGCGGCTTCTGAGCGTCGGCGTGACCTCTTCTATCGGGACGTTGAACACGCGGGAGGCCGTAACGGTGTGGAAGTCCTCGCCGCTTAGGAACGCCTCCTGCATCGCCTTGTCGCCCGATATGTGCGCCAGCAGGCGCAGCTCGATCTGACTGTAATCCGCGTCAACGAGCACCTTCCCCGGCGAAGCGACGAACATTCTGCGTATCTCGGCGCCGAGCTTGCGGCGCACGGGGATATTCTGCAGGTTCGGTTCGGTGGATGACAGACGCCCCGTCGCCGTAACTGTCATCTGGAAGCTTGTGTGTATCCTGCCGTCGGGTGAGATGACCTTCAGCAGGCCGTCGGCATATGTGGATTTCAGCTTGGTCAGCATACGGTATTCGAGCACGGCGTCAATTATCGGGTGCTTGCCGCGCAGCTTTTCAAGTATGTCGGCATTCGTGCTCCAGCCGGTCTTGGTCTTTTTGCCGGACGGGAGCATCAGTTCCTCGAACAGCACCTCACCCAGCTGCTTCGGCGAATTGATGTTGAATTCGTGCCCCGCCAGCTCCCAGACCTGATTCTGAAGCCCGGCGATGCCCGAATTAAGGCTCTCGCCGAAATCATACAGCGCCTTGCGGTCAACAAGAAAGCCCGCACTTTCCATGCGTGCAAGCACCGCGCAGAGCGGCAGCTCGGCGGTATTATACAGCTCCGTCATCCCAAGCTCCGCGAGCTTGCTTTCCATGACGGGCTGAAGCAAATATATCGCTTCCGCGCCGTTCAGCTCCCGCCCCATATAGCGCACGGAGATTCTCTCAAGCCCGTAGGCGCTCTCCGTCGCGTCGAGCAGGTACGCGGCCAGCTCCGTGTCAAATATGAAGCCGTCCAGCGGCAGGTGCTCGGTCAGAAGCTGCTCCATCACGGCCTTGACGCCGTGGCCGCACTTTTTTATTTCCGGGGAAAATATCAGCCGCAGCAGCGGCGAATATTCGTCGCCATAGGCGTTCCAGCTCGCCGCGTACACGGCCTTGCCGTCGCATATCTCGACGCTGTCAAGCCCGTTTTCCGCCCACACAGCGATATGCTCCGCCGCGCGGATAATGTCCGAAAGCTCCTGCACCGGCAGGTTTTCCACGCGCGGCAGACTCTCCGCGGCGTTCTGCGCGGGTGCCGGGGTCTCGCCCTCCGTGAGCTGCCATTTCTCTATGAATTTATTAAATCCTAGGCGCTTGAAAAGCGCGTACAGCTCCGGTTTATACGTCTTGTTCCAAATATTCTCGTCCGGGTCGAACTCAAGCGGGATGTGCCGGTCGATAGTCGCAAGCCAGTGCGACATTCTGGCGCTGTCCTCCCCGGCGGCAAGCTTTTTGCGCACGCCCTCCTTGATGTCCAGCGTCTCAAGATTTGAGTATATCGCGTCAAGCGTCCCGAAGCGGCGGATAAGCTCAAGCGAGGTCTTCTCGCCGACGCCGGGCACGCCCGGAATATTGTCCGACGTGTCGCCCATCAGCGATTTCAGATCGACCATGCGCTCCGGCTCAAAGCCGTATTCTTCGCGGAAGCGCGCCGGGTCATAGATTATCGTCTCGGTCTGCCCCATGCGGGTCTTGACGTTGCAGACATAGCTCTTGTCCGAGATAAGCTGCAAACTGTCCTTATCGCCGGTGACTATGACGCAGTTCCAGTCCTTCTGCTCGCATATCGCGGCGGCGGTGCCGAGAATGTCGTCCGCTTCAAAGCCCTCAAGCTCGTAGCGGCGGATGCCCATATCGTCAAGCACTTCCTTCAGCAGCGGCATCTGCACCGCAAGCTCCTCAGGCATCGGCTTGCGCTGAGCCTTATAGCCGTCGTACTTCTTGTGGCGGAAGGTCGGCGCTTTGAGGTCAAAGCTTACGCAAACGGCGTCCGGCTTCTGCTCGTCGTATATTCTCTGGAAGATGGTCAGGAAGCCGTAGACCGCGTTCGTCGGCGTTCCGTCCGGCGCGTTGAGCGGACGCACGCCGTAAAACGCGCGGTTTACTATGCTGTTGCCGTCGATTATCATCAGCTTCATGGCTTGTCCTCCCCGCGCAGTCGGATGATCTCATCCCTGAGCTGCGCCGCAATTTCGTATTCAAGCATCTTTGCCGCCTTGTGCATCTTGTCCTCAAGCTGTGCGATAAGCTCGCGGCGCTCGCGGTCGGTCATGCGCGTACCGTCGGCGCGCTTCGGCGCGGCGGCAGGCTCGCTGGATATCTCCAGCAGCTCGCGGACGCTCTTGATTATCGTCTTAGGCACTATGCCGTGCGCCTCGTTGTATGCCATCTGCTTTTCGCGGCGGCGGTTCGTCTCGTCAATGCAGGCGCGCATGGACGGCGTTATCACGTCCGCGTACATGATGACCTTGCTTTCGGCGTTTCGCGCCGCGCGGCCGACGGTCTGTATCAGGCTCGTTTCACTGCGGAGGAAGCCCTCCTTGTCGGCGTCGAGTATCGCAACAAGGCCGATTTCCGGAATGTCCAGCCCCTCGCGCAGAAGGTTTATGCCGACCAGCACGTCGAACTCGCCGAGGCGCAGGTCGCGGATTATCTCCATGCGCTCTATCGTGCCGATATCGTGGTGCATGTAGCGGCACTTTATGCCGACGTTGCCGAGGTAGGCCGACAGATCCTCGGCCATTTTCTTGGTCAGCGTCGTCACAAGGCAGCGCAGTCCCATTTTTATTCTCTCGTTTATCTCGCAGATGAGGTCGTCTATCTGCCCCTCTATCGGGCGGACGAATATCTCCGGGTCGAGCAGTCCTGTCGGGCGGATGATCTGCTCCACGATCTGCCCCGCGCGCTCGCGCTCATATTCGCCGGGCGTCGCGGAGACGTACACGCGCTGGTGAACGCGCTGCTCGAATTCATCATATTTCAGCGGGCGGTTATCAAAGGCCGAGGGCAGGCGGAAGCCGTACTCCACAAGCGATTCCTTGCGCGCCCTGTCGCCGCGGTACATTGCGCGCACCTGCGGCAGAGTGACGTGACTCTCGTCCACGAACAGAAGGAAGTCCTTAGGGAAATAGTCGAGCAGCGTCATCGGCGCGCTGCCCGGCGCGCGGTTCGAGATTATGCGCGAATAGTTCTCGATGCCGGTGCAGTAGCCTAGCTCCTGCATCATCTCGATGTCGTA
>CAVCWF010000151.1:0-38453 GCA_963605945.1 Lachnospiraceae bacterium | reverse complement strand
GCATTGCATGTATTTCCGGCCGGTACCACCGGCAGTGCGTCAACCTTTTTGCCGTCGGCAATTATCTCCCGCACGCCCTTTTCGACTCCGTCGGGGTTCACAACATGTATGTTGTACACGCCGCCGCGCCACTTGCGTGTCACGGTGAACTCCTTCCAGTAGGCGGGGATACAGGGATCGACGCGCAGGCAGTCGAAATCCGGCCTTACGCCGAGGATGTACTGTGTCGCGGCGTAATACGCCCAGCCCGCGGAGCCGGTCATAAACGGGTGCCGCGCGCGGCCAAAGGCCGTGTGGCTCTTGCCGACGACGAACTGGCAGTAGGAATAGGGTTCCGACTGGCGTATCTCTATTTTATCATTTTGCAGCGCGGGACACAAGGCATTATAAAATTTCATTGCGCGGCTTCCGCGCCCCAGAACCGCCTCGGCGCACCACGCCCACGGGTTCGGATGGCTGAATATCGCGCCGTTTTCCTTGAGTCCGGGGTAGACCCGCGTGACGAAGCCGATGCCGTCGTCTGGCTTGGTGTAGCAGGGGGCGTTGAGCATGAGGCCGAAGTCGGTGTAGAGATAGTCGTCCACGCTGTCCATGGCCTTTATCCCACGCTCGCGCGCTGCCGCGCCGGAGAGCACCGCCCACGTGTTCGACTCCATGTGTACGCGCCCTTCTTCGTCGGTCTGCGTGCCGATTTTTCGGTTGTCGGCGGTGATGCCGCGGATGTACCATCCGCCGTCCCACAGCACGCTTTCGCATTTTTCCTTCACGTCCGCCGCGAACGCGGAATATTTCTCCGCGTCGGCCTCGCGGCCAAGCCGCCGCGCCAGCTCCACGAAATTATTCAGCGCCCAATAGTGCAGGAAGCTGACCATCGCGCTCTCGCCGCCGCCGAGGTTCAGGCAGTCGTTCCAGTCGGCGCGCAGCCCCTTGCAGATGCCGTTCCGGCCTGTCTGGCGCGCGGAGAAGTCGAGTATGCGCCGCATGTGCTCATACATCGTGCCCTCGCCGCCGTCGGCGTAGGTTATCACCTCGTCGGCAAAGCCCAGCTCGCCCGTCTCCTTTATATACTGCACCACGGAGCTTACGAGCCACAGCGCATCGTCCGCGCAGGTGTCCTTGATGCCGTGGACGATCTGGCTCTTGTCCGGGGTCGGGATGACCGTGGGCGATTTGAAGGACTGCTGCTCCTGTTCCGGCTCGAACCAGCGCGGCTCAAACAGGTGCAGGCCGTAGCCCTCGTTCGTCAGCGCGCGCATAAGCTCGACTATTCTGCTTCGGCACTTTGCGGGGTTCGAGTGCGGCACCATCATCGCGTCCTGCGCGGTGTCGCGGTAGCCAAGGCCGACGCGGCCGCCGACCTCGATGAACGAGGTGAAGCGCGAGAACATTACGTTTATCTCGCTCTGGTAAAGGTTCCAGATGTTTATCTCGGTGTCCATGCCCTCGTTGGGCGTTGAGATCTGGAGACAGCTGAGCTTATCGTCCCAGAACTTTGCAAGGCGGCGGAAATCGTCGTCCACACGCGCCGCCGTGTATTTTTCGCGCATCGCGCGGCCGATCCCGCGGCCGCCCTCGCCCAGCATGAATATCAGCCGCGCGTCCTCGCCGGGCGCGAGCGTCAGGCACTTTTTCAGCACTCCGCAGTGGTTCCCGCCGTTTTCGAATCTGCCGCGGCACTCGCCGGTCACGACGCTCTGCGGGTCGCGCTCGGTGCGGTACGCGCCGATGAAATCGTCGCGCAGGCAGTCAAAGCCGTCGGGCACAAAATCGGCGGCGAAGAACTGGAAGCCGTTCTCCTCATAGTGCAGCTCGTGCTCGATTATGCCGTCGGCGTAGCTGCTGCCCGCGGCGTACAGGCTCATCTGGAAGTTGCGGTTGTCCATGTCTATCTGGTGGAAGCTGAACTCGCAGTAGGAGTATACCGAAAGTCTGCGCGGCCTGCCGCTGTCATTGCGCAGCGTCAGATTCCAAAGCTCCACCGGATCGTCCATTGCTACGAAAAGGGTCTGTTCGGCGTGGATATCGCTGTAATCGCAGAGATATTTCACGTAGCTCAGCCCGTGGCGGCAGGAGTATTTCGCCATGTCGCGCCCCACCGGCTGCCATGAAACGCTCCAGTAGTCGCCGGTCTCGTCATCGCGGATGTAGATATAGTGGCCGGGGCCGTCCATAGGTACACCGTTCGGGCGGAAGCGCGTAATGCGGTGGTATTCCGGGGTCTTGTACAGCAGATATCCGCCCGCCGTGTGGTTGAACACGCCGTACATGTCCCCTACTCCGATATAGTTTGTCCACGACACGGGCAGGTCGACCCGGTCTATCACATATTCGCGGCTTTTATTGTCAAAATGGCCATACTGCATATTGTCCACCTCATTATAAAATTTACGCTATTCTATAATGCTATTATATCTGTTCCGGCGGCAATTTGTAATTGCAGAAGATGCACCTTTTTGCTTCTGTTTGTGCTTTCCCGTCACTGCTCCGAGTATTCCCGGAAGAAATCCGTCAGAAGCTCCGCCGGGCTTACGCGCAGCGCAAGGCACATCCCGGCCAGCTCATAGTCCGTCACCATGCGGGAGTTGTTCTCGATCCTGCTGAGCATCTGCTGATCCATGTTTATCCCCAGCGTCTGAAGCTTCGCCGCGAGTTCGCTCTGCGTCATCCCGCACCTGACGCGGCACAGCCGCAGGCTCTTGAAAACGACGTTCTTATTGTTGTCTAGGGTAATCTTTTTCATTCAGCGTCACCACGTTTATATAACGTATTTTACTTGACATTAGCATATATTCTGAGCTAAAATACGTTACATAAACGTACGAAATGCCGTTTGGGAGGATAAAATAATGGACTATAAAAAGATGTACCTTTTGCTGTTCAACAGTATTACCGATTCGCTCAGCGCGCTTGAAAGCCTGAACTTCGGTCAGGCGGCGGACATACTCAAGCGGGCGCAGAGCGACTGTGAGGAGATGTACGTTGAGGACGCGGAGGAGCTTCCGGGATAACCACAGGAGGGCGCGGAATGAGACGCAGAGACAGAGAGATAATCGACCGGGATAAGATGCTTGAGATCGTCGCCGAGTGCGACTGCTGCCGGCTCGGCCTTGTCGATAATGGCGAGGCATACATTGTGCCGATGAACTTCGGCTTTGAGGTCGCGGGCAGCGCGCTCACTCTGTATTTTCACTGCGCATCCGAGGGGCGGAAGATTGATTTGATAGGCAGCGGCACCGATGTCTCGTTTGAGATGGACTGCGGCCACGCGCTCCGCGCCGCGGATATTGCCTGCGCTTTTTCGTATTCGTACGGCTGTGTCATGGGGCGCGGCCACGCCGCCCCGGTCGCAGACAATGATGAGAAGCTCCATGCGCTGGAGCTGATAATGCGGCATTATTCCGGCAAGGCAGACTGGAGCTTCGACCCCCGCGCGCTGGAGCGCCTGACAATAATCAGGCTCACCGTCAGTGGCTGGAGCTGCAAGGCTTCCGGCTGACGGGGCAGGTATTTATACGCTGCTTTCTTATGACAGCGGGACGGCACAGAGGCCGTCCCGTTCTTATAACAAAGCACAATGTGAAACTATACATCCAGCCACTAACATTTGCCGCGAAGCGCCTCCCTTGTGTAAAGGGAGGTGGGTCGGCGTAAGCCGAGCCGGAGGGATTGTGCGGAATAATGTTCAAATTATGCATCGTTTTAAGGCAAATACGTGATATTTACGGCACATAGAACAATCCCTCAGTCGCTCCGCGACAGCTCCCTTTACACAAGGGAGCCGAAAAAAGAAACCTTAACGTGCGCTTCCTTTTTTCAACATTGAACGTACGTCAAATCGGCGCACAAATATAAAATCACCCTGTCATTGCGAGGAGCGGAGCGACGCGGCAATCCGTTCTCCTTTATGCGGTACGTAAACATACTGCCGACATAAGGAGAAACGGATTCCCACGACCAGTGACGTCGGTCACTGGTCTCGGAATGACAGAGTGGGTCTTTATATTGCCTTCTCTTTTCTCCAATGGCACTTTCTCCACACCGGCGCCCCCTCAGGCGCTTTGCGCCAGCTCCCCTAAAAGGGGCGCCAAGTGGGGTGTTGCGGCACGGCAAGGCAAATCTTCGCCGCCGCTTCGCAACCTAGAAGGGGCGCCGAGGGTGCGGCAAAAACTTCGCATCACATCGCCAAAACCCCGCAAAAAACCGCCCCGACGGGATCCCGTCGGGGCGTTCGCTTTATTGGCTTATTGCTTGTAATTATGCGCGTCCTGAAGAACCATTTCCTTGACCTTCAGCAAACGAACCTTCGTGGAGTTCTCGTTCTCCTCCAGCTTCATGGAAATATACTTGATATTGCCCTCAAGCTCCGGGATCATAACGTACTCCAGCGCGTTGACGCGGCGGCGGGTCTTCTCGATCTCCTCCGCGAGAAGCTGCATGGTCTTCTCGACCTGAGCCAGCTCCAGCATATCCTCAAACACCCTCGCCATCTTATCCAGCGCATCATCCAGCTCGCCGGAGGTCTGCGCGAAACCGTAGGGATAGATTTCGGACGGGTCGTTATTCTTGGTATGGAAGCTGTAACGCGGCACGTTGACGCTCATTATGTTCTTAAACTCCAGCCCCAGCTCGACGCTCTGGCGCGGATACATCAGCGCCTGCTCAAGCATCTCCGGGGACATGATGGCGCTTGCCACCTGAAGGGACGAGAACGCGGCGGTCAAGCCCTCCTCGACCTTCATACGCAGCTGCTTATTGAGCTTCACGACGTCCATGAACTGACGCATCAGCTCATCGCGCTTGTCCTTGAGCAGCTTGTGGCCTCTTCGGGCGGTCTTGAGCCGGCCCTTGAGCTGGTTGAGCACCATTCTGGTCGGAGTTATTGCGGTACTCGCCAAAAAGCATCACCTCCGTAAATAATTTTGGGTTTTTACTTCTTGGGCATGTACTTGTCGATCATTTCGGGCTTGATACGCTTCAGCTCACGGCGCGGGAGGATGCTCAGCAGCTCCCAGCCGATGTTCAGCGTCTCCTCGATGCTGCGGTTGGTGGTGTTGCCCTGACTGACATAGACCTTCTCGAACTCGTCCGCAAACTTTGCGAAGAGCTTGTCGTCGTCGGACAGCGCGGCCTCGCCGAGGATGGTCATAAGCTCCTTGGCGTCCTTGCCGCGGGAGTACGCGGCGAAGAGCTGGTTCATCGTTCCGGCGTGATCCTCACGGGTCTTGCCGACGCCGATACCCTTATCCTTCAGACGGCTCAGGGACGGCAGAACGTCCACAGGAGGAACTATGCCCTTGCGGTGCAGCTCACGGCTGAGGATTATCTGACCCTCGGTGATGTAGCCGGTCAGGTCGGGGATGGGGTGAGTCTTGTCGTCCTCAGGCATGGTCAGGATGGGGATCATGGTGATGGAGCCCTTCTTGCCCTGACGGCGGCCTGCGCGCTCATACATGGTCGCAAGGTCGGTGTACAGGTAGCCGGGGTAGCCGCGGCGGCCGGGGACTTCCTTCTTTGCCGCGGAGACCTCACGCAGAGCCTCGGCGTAGTTGGTGATATCGGTGATGATGACGAGAACCTGCATGTCCTTCTCGAAGGCGAGGTACTCGGCGGCGGTCAGCGCCATACGCGGAGTTGCGATACGCTCGACTGCCGGGTCGTTCGCAAGGTTCGAGAATACGACGGTACGCTCGATAGCGCCGGTGCGTCGGAAATCGTTGATGAAGTACTCGGACTCCTCAAACGTTATGCCGACGGCAGCGAACACGACCGCGAAGGTCTCGTTGTCGCCCAGAACCTTTGCCTGACGCGCGATCTGCGCGGCGAGCGCGGCGTGGGGCAGACCGGAGCCGGAGAATATCGGCAGCTTCTGGCCGCGAACCAGCGTGTTCAGGCCGTCGATGGTGGAAACGCCGGTCTGTATAAACTCCGCGGGGTAGGCGCGGGCGGCCGGGTTCATCGGCAGGCCGTTGATGTCCAGATGCGCCTCGGCGAGGATGTCGGGGCCGCCGTCGATGGGCTGACCCATGCCGTTGAAGACGCGGCCGAGCATATCCTCGGAAACCGCCAGCTCCAGCGGGTGACCAAGGAAGCGGACCTTGGACTGCGCGAGGTTGATGCCCTGCGCGGACTCAAACAGCTGGACGACAGCCTTGTTGCCCTCGACCTCAAGCACCTTGCAGCGGCGGACGTCGCCGTTGGGCAGCTCGATCTCGGCCAGCTCGTCATAGGTGACGCCCTCGACCTGATCGACGATCATCAGCGGGCTTGCGATCTCTCTTATAGTCTTATACTCTTTAATCATGCGTCCTCACCTCCGGCAATGACTTCATCGATCTCCTTCTTCATCAGCGCAACGATCTCGTCATAGTCGGCGTTGAAGGAAGCGGCGTCCGCCATCTTGGCGCGGCCGATCTTCTCGCGGGCGCTGATAACGAAGAGTGCGTTCATATCCGCGCCCTTGGTCAGAGCCTCACGGCAAAGCTCGTCATACTGCAGGATGATGTCAAGGAGACGATACTGCTTGGCGTAGGAGGAATATGCGTCCTCGTCGACGAAGGCGTTCTGCTGGAGGAAGTCCTCGCGGATCATCTTCGCGGTCTCCATGGTGAGTCTGTCCGCCGGGGACAGCGCGTCCTGACCGACGAGACGGACGATTTCCTGCAGCTCGCTTTCCTCCTGAAGGATGTGCATGGACTTGGTGCGGTTGGCCATGTAGCCCTCGCCGAACTGCTCGGTGTACCAAGGAGCCAGAGTGTCCATATACAGCGAGTAGGAGGTCAGCCAGTTGATGGCCGGGAAGTGGCGGGCATAGGCAAGGCTGGAGTCAAGCGCCCAGAACACCTTGACTATACGCATCGTCGCCTGAGAGACAGGCTCGGAAATATCGCCGCCCGGAGGGGAAACGGCGCCGATGGCGGTGACGGAGCCCTGACGGTCGTCCGCGCCGAGGCACTCGACAACGCCCGCGCGCTCATAGAACTGAGCCAGACGGGAGGCGAGGTAGGCGGGGTAGCCCTCTTCACCGGGCATCTCTTCCAGACGGCCGGACATCTCACGCAGAGCCTCAGCCCAACGGGAGGTGGAGTCAGCCAGAACGGCCACATCGTAGCCCATGTCGCGGAAGTACTCGGCGATGGTGATACCGGTGTAGATGGACGCTTCACGCGCCGCAACCGGCATGTCAGAGGTGTTGGCGATAAGCACGGTGCGCTTCATCAGAGGCTCGCCGTTGCGCGGGTCCTTGAGTTCGGGGAACTCCATAAGAACGTCGGTCATCTCGTTGCCGCGCTCGCCGCAGCCTATGTAGATAACGATATCGACGTCCGACCACTTCGCCAGCTGGTGCTGCACGACGGTCTTGCCGGAGCCGAAGGGGCCGGGAACTGCCGCGGTACCGCCCTTTGCTATCGGGAACAGGGTGTCTATGATGCGCTGGCCGCTGTTCATGGGGCGGCTGGGGACGTATTTCTTGGCGTAGGGTCTTGCGATACGGACGGGCCAGCGCTGGATCATGGTCAGCTCGTGGTCAACGCCCTTCGCGTCCCTGACAACGGCGACAACGTCGGTGACGACGTGCTCGCCGGCATTCAGGCTGACGACCTCGCCGGACACGCCGTAGGGCACCATTATCTTATGGAGTATTGCGCTGGTCTCCTGCACGGTGCCGAGCACGTCGCCCGCAACGACTCTGTCGCCCGGCTTTGCGACGGGGACGAAGTCCCACTTCTTCTCGCGGTTGAGCGCGGGAACGTCGGTGCCGCGGGTGATGGAGTCACCGGAGAGGGCGCGCATTTCGGGCAGGGGGCGCTGGATGCCGTCATAAATATTGTCGAGCATACCGGGGCCAAGCTCAACGGACATCGGCATACCGGTAGTTTCAACGACGGCGCCGGGGCCAAGGCCGGAGGTCTCTTCATAAACCTGAATGGACGCCTTGTCGCCAGTCATGTTAAGGATCTCGCCTATCAGGCGCTGAGAACCGACGCGGACAACGTCGGAGACGTTGGCGTCCGCAAGGTTCTCGGCCACGACAAGCGGTCCGGAAACTTTTGTTATAGTTCCGCTCATTTACATACCTTCCTTTGTTAGTGTTGAAGGACAGGGCGTCAGTCGCCCAAGATATTCGTGCCGACGGCGCGCTCGACAGCGGCCTTGAGCGCCGACTGTCCGAGTCCCATCGAGCCTTCTCTGCCGGGGATGAGGATCACGGCCGGAGTGGGGCGATCCTTGAACTTGTCAATTTCATGCGCAAGCTCGGCGGCGAGATTTTCTTCGATATAGATTATTGCATAATCATCGTTTTCGCGGGTGAGGCGGCGCAGGATATGCCCGGCTTCGGCGGCGTCCGCGGCGGGATAAGTCTCCAGTCCGAGCGCGCGGAAGCCCATGACGGTATCTCTTCCGCCGATAACGGCAATTTTAAGCATACATATCACGCAGCCTTTCCCGTATAGTCTGAGGCTCGATGCCCGCGAGACGGCCGGTGAGGATCATGCGCACCGTGGTTATCTCGCTTTCGACGGCAGCCATGTAGGCGATGACCGGCTCCTCGCCGTAGGCGGCGAGTTTCGCATTTGCGACATAAGCCATGACGGCGTTGTCGCAGGCCAGCTCAAAAGCGGTCATCGCGCCGCCCTCGACGGCAGCGGAGCCGAGAGCCGCAGCCTCGGCAAGATCCGTTCCCGCGAAGAGCGCAGCGAGGGAATCGCCGGACGCGGCCGCGATGATGCGGTCGGCGCTGACGTTTCCGCCCGGTACGAGCGCGGTGCGCAGGAAATCGACATCCTTGCCCATGCGCAGCGTACGCACGGCGCTTCTGAGGTTGGTGCTGTCGGCCATGACGGCGACGTAGCCCCTGAGATAGCGGCTGTCGAGCGCGTCGGTCAGCTTCACGAGCTCGCCGAAGTACGCCTTATCCAGCACGAAGTCGGCAAGCTGCGGGTTCGCACTGCGCGCGAGAACCGATTTTGCCTCGGTCATCGCGTCGCCCAGCAGTCCCGGCAGATCCTTGCAGCGATCCTCGTTGTATGCCGCGAGCAGCGCTTCGGGCTTCTCTCTGCCCGCGCCGCTCATCAGCGGCAGGGGGTCGGTGCCCATAGCCTCGGCCTTGATGACGGCCTTCGCGTTGTGGTAGTCATACTTCACGCGGAAAACGTCGACTATCATCTTGTTCGGGGCGAGCGCCGCAAGCTCCGTGAACACGGCGGCGCGGCGGCGAGCCAGCGCGCCTTCGATGTCCTTCGCGCTCATCTGCGACATATCCTCATAGCCGCAGTCGCTCAAGAGCTTTGCCGCCTCCTCGAAGGAACCGGCGTCGAGCATACGCTCCGCCTTATCCCGCGTGAGCATCTTGTTCTCACGCGCTCGGAGCATCGCGGATATATAAAGATATTTTTCTTTATTATTGGACAATTTTTTCCCTCCCTGTCTTGGGATAGCGGGGGCGCATCAGTCAAAGAGGACGCCAGCCAGCTCGGCGGACATCTCTCCACGGCACAGCTCGACAAGGAGTTCCACCGTGCAGTTGACTTCGATGCTGTCCCTGCGGAGGATAAGGCCGCCGGAAAAGCTGCCGGTCTCCCCGCTGAGCTTCAGCGCCGCCGGTTTGCCGGCTCCCTGAAGCAGGGCGTTCGCCGCGTCAACGACCGCCGCGCCTACCGCGTCGTGATCCTTCGCGTTGAGGACAAGCTCCTCGCTGCCGGTCACAGCGGCCTCGGCCGCAAGCTTGGCAAGCAGCGCGGTGTACTGCTCTGCGGGCAGCGCCGCGATAAGCTCGGCCGCCTTGTCAAAGCTCTGCGAAACCATTTCCTGCTTGAGCGCCAGAACTCCCTTGCGGGACTCCATCTGAGCGATGCGGCGCATACTGTCCGCCCGATCCTCGCACTCCTTGACGCCGGAACGGATACGCTCGCCGTAGACCGCCTTGGCCTTCTGCTCGTAATCCGCCTTGATAGCTGCGCACTGCTCGGCCGCCTGAGCCAGTATCGCGTCGGCCTGAGCCTTGGCGTCAGCCTGAATATGCGCGATTATTTTTTCAGTGCCTTTCATTATGTATTCTCCGTTCTGCTTTTTTGTTCTGTGTTCCGATAAATATCAGATGAAGAGCAGCATCATCATGGATGCGAGCAGGGAGAGGATCGCGTAGAACTCAACGGTGATGCAGAGGATCATGCCCTTTGCCCAGTGGTCGGGATTCTTGGCGAGGAGGTTGACGGACGCGGCTGCGACCTTGCCCTGTGCGATAGCGGAGACAAGACCGCCGATGCCGATGGGCAGGCAGGCTGCGAAGTAGCGGCAGCCCTCGACGAAGCTCAGGTCAGCGGCGGTGCCGTTGAACAGGCCCATGTTGAGGATGGCGACGAAGAAGACGACCAGACCGTAGAGGCCCTGAGTGCCGGGGATGACCTGAAGGATCATAACCTTACCGAACTTGCCGGGATCCTCGGTGACGAGACCTGCGCCCGCTTCACCGGCGATGCCGGTACCGACGCCGGAGCCTGCGCCTGCGAGGCAGGCTGCGAGACCTGCGCCCAGAAGGCCTATTGCAAGACCAGAGTGCTGAAACAAGAATTCCATATTTTTTTCCTCCTGATTTTTTATTCTGATACGTTGTAGTATTTAGTGTTTATTCTCAGCGGAGTGAATGCCTTGCCGCCGTCCTCGTAGAACTTGCCGAAGAACTCAAGGCACTGGAGACGCAGGTCATGCACGTAGCAGCCCAGCAGGTTCAGCGCGAAGTTCAGCGCATGGCCGACGAGGAACACGGGGATGAACAGCCAGAGGCTGTTTGCGATGCCGCCGATGGTGTTGAACACCGTCGCGATGACGGAGCCGGCGAGCATCAGCGCCATGATACGGGAGTAGGACAGGATATCGCCGAACCAGCCGGTGGCCTGATTATAGAGCGTGACGAAGACACTGAGTATCTTGCCGCCGACGCCCTGCGCGCTGCGGCTGCCGCCGTAGAACACCATCACAAGGCCGATTATGAGGACGACCGGAACGCCGCCGATATTGCCTATCTTCAGCACCCACAGGATGATGCCGGCAAGCGTCACCCAGAGCGCGCCCTCTTCCCAAATAGCGTCCGCCAGCTGGCCGCGCTTCGTCTTCTTGACGAAGCTGATGACCATACCGGTGTTCAGGTGGATGAGGCCGAGAGCCATGGAGCCGACCAGAACGTATATAACGTCGTTCGTCGGGCTGAAGAGACTGGGCAGAACGCCCCAGCCTTCAGGCATACCGATTATCTTGCCGATCTGCTCCAGCGCGTCGCCAAAGAAGCCGCCGGTCAGCGCGCCCATGATGAAGGTGGATATACCGCCGTAGAGCAGCAGCTGGCAGAAGCTCAGCGAACCCTCGCGCGGCTTTATCTTCTTCATCGCCACGACCGCCGCGATTATCATCAGCAGGCCATAGCCCATATCCGCCATCATCAGCCCGTAGAACAGGATGAAGAACGGCGCCATCAAGGGGTTGGGGTCCAGCCCGTTATAGGCCGGAAGGGAATACATATTCGTCACCATGTTCAGCGCATTGGTGACCTTGTTGTTGCGAAGCTGCACCGGAACGTCCGGGTACTCGGAGGGATCCGGATCCTCGGTCTCCCACGCGCACTCGAACCTGTCGAACACCTCGGACATCTCCGCCTCGCGGTCTGCCGGGATCCAGCCCTGCATGAACACGACGCTTTTGAGTCCGTAGAGCTTGTCCTCCGCCTCGGCGCGAGCGATCTTTGTGCTCACGACGTCCGCCGCAAGCTTGAGTTCGTTCCGATGATCCGCAAGCGTGCCGATATTGAGCAGGCAGTCCGCCTTTTCTCTTGCGAGCTTATCAAGCTCTTTTCCGGCGGCGGCGATGCACTCGCGCGCGGTTCCGGTCATGCCGCCGACGGGCGCGGCCGAGAAGCTGAAGCTCCTCATGCACTCCATGACCGCGGCGTGCTCCTCCTTCATGCAGACAAGCGCGAGATACTTCTGCGTCTTGTCCTCCTCGACGAGGAACAGCTCCGCTTCCTCAGTGACCGCGGCCAGCGCGCTCTCCATTGCGGCAAAATCGGTGCTCCCCGGAACGGTTCCCAGCATCACAGAGCATCTCTCTGTGCCAGTGGTCTCAAGCGGCAGATCAAGTTTTGCCCACGGCGTCAGCGCGTCGATGTTGCTGCGCTGACGGCTTTCCTCCGCGCCGATGCGTTTGATGCGATCCTCGTTGGAGGATATCTCCTCCGCCACGGCGCACGCCGCGCTCACGCCGCTGTCATCCAGCAGGACGTCCTCGCCGACCTCCGGCTTTGCGCTGAGCATCGGTTTTTTCTCAGGCATATGCCTGTCGAGGATATCCACGGCGCCGACAAGCGCCGTATGCTGAGCCTTGAAGGTCATAAGCCCGCTGCTTTCGCGCGTCACAAGATTCTTGAAGTCGGAATCCTGTATCTCTCCCTCGATCTCGGAGAACTCCACGCAGCCCCGGCAGACAAGCTCCCTCAGCAGCGCATCCTTGTTGGAACGGACAACCATGAGCCGCAGCTTTTTCATTCTTTCAATGGCCATTAGCTGTTCACTATCCTTTCCACAACAAGAGCCGCGGCTTTTTCAAGTCTGGCTTCGGCTCTGGCGCGCAGCGCGGCTTTCCGGTTTTCTGTCTCTGTGGAAAGCTCTCCCGCCTCCGTCATCGCTTTAGCGTCCGCCTGCTTACGCAGCTCTGCCAGCTCGCTGTCGGCTTTGGCTCGCGCAGCCTCTATCGCGGCTTTCCCTTCGTTTTCGGCTTCGGCTGACATCTGGCGAGCCTTCAGCTCCGCCCCGGATATCAGTTCCTTGGCTTCGGCTTCGGCTTGAGCCACACCCGCAATCGCTTCAAATGACATTGGCACACCTCCTCTTTGTCAGTTTTGTTGATTTTATGACACACATTTCGGGTTTTTTGCCATCTTACATGGCAATGTGTACAACAATGCCATGATACAGCATAAATGAGATTCTTTCAAGGTTAAAATGTTTATATCTCTGACAAAATTCCTACACACATGTCAAAACCATAACATATGTATATTAAACCATGCTGTTAAGAAAATATCAAGTGGCAAAGGCCAATTTTTGCATAAAAAAATCAGAGCTTTTCGGCTCCGATTTTATATAAAACCATGAAGAATTTTCATAGTCATTAGAAAATGTCATGTTTCGCCCGTTCGCTCAACTTTTATCTCCTGCTGCACGCCGTCGGATGCGTTTAGATATATCGTCACGCGCCGGTCGCCGTCGGTGCAGACAAGCTCGTAGCAGGCGGTCGGTTTCCCGCCGACGCTGTCGACGACCACCTTGCGGCAGCTCTCAGCCTCCAGCCCTGACGGCAGCTTCGCGCGGGCGTCCTCCTCGCTTATCTGCCACTGGCTGTCCTCCATGTCCGCGTCGGAATAGTCCTCCGCGTCGAAGGTATAAACCTCCCCGGTGTCCAGCGCGATTGCGACGCTCAGGCCGCTGTCGAGGCAGTCCGCCTCCCCGTCGGTGCATATATATTCAAACCGCGCGACGGCTCCGTTCTGCCCCTCGGCGCTGAGCTTGAGATCTTCATATCCGTTCGCGGCCAGAAATTCCTCCGCAAGCTGCCGCGCCTGCTCCATGTCTATCTGCGCCTCCTCAACAAGGCGGGAATCCGTAAGGCTCTCGACCCCGGCGGAGCTGACGAGGATATATTTCGTCCCCGCGCTGTAACACCGCAGTCTGCTCTCGCCCTCGTAGCCGTACTCTTTTTTCAGCTCGTCCGGCTCCACGCCCGCGAGCGCCGCCGCGGCGGACAGCATCTCCTCGTCGCTCATATCTCCGGTGCGCGCCGTCTCACTCGCGGTGTAGCGCCCCTCGTATTCCGGCATGTCGGGCATGTCGAAGTCGCCCTCATACTCGGTCAGACGCGCGCTGAGCATGACGCCGCCGTTCTCGCCGACGTTCTGGAGCCGCTGCTCCTGCCGGTCGATCATTACCTCGCCGTCGTTGATGCTGCCGCGCAGCTCCTGAAGCAGCGCGCTGAACTCCCCGGCCTTGTCGGAGAGACTGCGCAGTGTCTCCCGCTGCTCGCCGGTGAATTCGCCGTCCTGCCGCGCAAGCGACATCGCGTAGTCCCCCGCCGTGCCGAGAAAGCCCGCCGTACGGCTCAGCTCCTGAGTCGTGAACGGCAGCGTCGCCATCGCGGCCTCCGCGGACTGCGCCGCCGCCTGTATGTCGCTGCATACCTGCGCGCACATCCCGGCGCCAACGGCGTACACGCCCTTGTCAAGCGCCTCGCTCAGCTCCTGCACCGAGGCCGCCGTCTCCTCAAACGCGCGCTGCGAGCTGTATTTTGCGATGAGCCGGTAGTTCTCCAGCCGCACATGGCTGACGCAGGAGTACACCGCCAGCACCGCGATCGCCGCTGCGGCATATATACTCAGTATTCTTCGTGCTTTTTGGGACATATAAAAACCCCCTTACGGATTTATTATTCTCCGTAAGGGGATAATTACTAATGCAAAATATGGAATTTACGCCAGCTTCTCCAGCGCAACGTGAATTCTTCTCAGCGTCTCGTCCTTGCCGAGGATGCGGCATATCTCGACCGCGCCGCCCGGCGTGACCGCCTTGCCCGCCGCCGCGATGCGCACCGGCCACATGACCTTTGCGTTCTTGGCCTCCATGCGCTCCGCAAGGCCGACCATCGCGGCCATGATGTTCTCGTCGTTCCAGTCGGAGATGGACTCGAAAACGGGGACGATCTGCTCAAGCACCGCCTTCGAGGACGCCTCGTCGGACTTGGATTTCTTGTGCACGAACAGCTCCGCGCCGTATTCGGGCAGCTCGTCGAAGAAGTCCACCTTTTCGGGGATATCGGTCAGAACCTCGGTACGCTGCTGGAGGAGAGCGGCGATGGCGGCGGCGTCATACTTCTCGTTCTTCACGCTCCTGCGGATGAACGGCTCTGCCACCTTTGCAAACTCCTCTGCGCTCATTGCGCGGATGTACTCGCTGTTGAAGTAGCGCAGCTTTTCGATATCGAATATTGCGGGGGACTTGGAGACGCCGCTGAGGTCAAAGACCTTCTTCAGCTCGTCAAGCGTGAATATCTCCTGCTCGCCGCGCGGGCTCCAGCCCAGCAGCGTCACATAGTTGAGCACCGCGTCGGTCAGGAAGCCCTGCGCGATAAGATCCTCGTAGGAGGGGTCGCCGTGGCGCTTGGACATCTTGTTGTGCGCGTCGCGCATGACAGGCGAGCAGTGGACATACTTGGGGATATCCCAGCCGAAGCCCTCGTACAGCAGATTGTATTTCGGCGCGGAGGACAGATACTCGCTGCCGCGCACGACATGGGTGATGCCCATGAGATGGTCGTCAATGACGTTGGCGAAGTTGTAGGTCGGCAGGCCGTCGCGCTTTATGAGCACCTGATCGTCCAGCGTCTTGTTCTCGACGGTGATGTCGCCGAATATCTCGTCATGGAAGGTGGTAGTACCCTCGTGCGGGATAAGCTGGCGGACAACGTAAGGCTCGCCCGCAGCGGAGCGGCGGTCAGACTCCTCGCGGCTCATAACGCGGCAGGGATCATCCGCGCGATCGAAATCGCCGGTGTCCTCCTCGCTCTCGGTCTTCTCGCAGAAGCAGCGGTAGGCATGTCCGCGCTCTATGAGAAGGTCGGCATATTCCTTATACAGCGGGCGGCGCTCGGTCTGCACATAAGGGCCTACGGGGCCGCCGATATCAGGGCCTTCGTCATGCTCCAGATGGCACTCGGCCATGGTCTTGTATATGACCTCGACCGCACCCTCGACCTTGCGCACCTGATCGGTATCCTCGATGCGCAGGATGAATTTTCCGCCCGCGTGGCGCGCTATCAGATAGGTGTAGAGCGCCGTGCGCAGGTTGCCAACATGCATATATCCGGTAGGCGACGGCGCAAACCGCGTGCGTACCTCGCCGTGCGGAATACGCGCCTCCATCTCTTCAAACCATTTCATGTCTTTCATTATACTTATCCTCCAACGGGCAGCGGCAGCGCCGGAGCCTGATATGCTTGAAATCAATCTATATATTATTTTACATTTTACCGCTTGTCAAGTCGAAGTTGATTTGATACAATATAAAGACGCTCGAAAGAGCACCTTTCTGCACATGGATTGGAGAAAAGACGATGGATAATAATACTGTTGAAAAAAAGACCTTACTCTCCGGCATCCAGCCGTCCGGCGACCTGCACCTCGGCAATTACCTCGGCGCCGTAAAGAACTGGGCTGCTCTCCCTGACGAGTTCAATTGTTTTTATTTCATGGCCGACCTGCACACGCTCACCGTGCGCCAGAATCCGGCCGAGCTGCGCCGCCGCTCCACCACTCAGCTCGCGCAGTATATCGCCTGCGGGCTTGACCCTGAGAAGAACGTCCTATTCCTCCAGAGCCACGTGCACGAGCACGCGGAGCTTGGCTGGATACTCAACTGCTACACCATGTTCGGCGAGCTGAGCCGCATGACCCAGTTCAAGGACAAATGCGCAAAGAACGCCGACAATATAAACGGCGGCCTCTTCACCTATCCGTCCCTCATGGCGGCGGATATTCTGCTGTATCAGGCCGACTACGTTCCCGTCGGCGAGGATCAGAAGCAGCACTGCGAGCTGACGCGCGATATCGCCAACCGCTTCAATAACCTCTACGGTGAGACCTTCAAGGTTCCCGAACCCTATATTCCCAAGGTCGGCGCGCGCATTATGAGTCTCGGCAACCCGACCTCCAAGATGTCCAAGTCCGATCCCGCGGGCTGTGTGTTCCTCATGGACAGCCCCGAAGAGATCGCCCGCAAGTTCAAGCGCGCCATCACCGACTCCGACACCGAGCGCTGCGTCCGCTACGATCCGGAGAACAAGCCCGGCGTCGCAAATTTGATGAACATATATTCCTCCGTCACCGGCAAGAGCTTTGACGAGATCGAGAGCGAATTCGCCGGCAAGGGCTACGGCGTGTTCAAGCCCGCCGTGGGCGACGCCGTCATCGAGACGCTGCGCCCCATACGCGAGGAGGCCGAGCGCATACTCGCGGACAAAGCATACCTCAAGCAGGTATATACGGACGGCGCAATGAAGGCAAGCTCCGTTGCCCGCAAAACTCTGCGCAAGGTTTACAAGCGCGTCGGCCTTGTGGAGAAGCCGTTCTAAGGGAGGAGCGCCATGATTTCAGATATGTCACTGTGGCTCAAGCTGCTGCTGGCAATAGCGTTTGCGGCGGCGGTGTCGTACATGATGACGCCTCCGGTCAAGCGCTTTGCTGAAAAGGTCGGCGCGATAGACGTCCCGAAGGACGAGCGCCGTGTGCACAACCACCCGATCCCCCGCATGGGCGGCCTTGCCATCTTCATCGGCTTTGTGCTTTCGCTGCTCATATTTGTCGACGTATCGACGCCGGTGCTCGGCATCCTGCTGGGCGCGCTGATAATCGTCGTAATGGGCGCAATAGACGATATCGTCAACCTCAATGCGTGGGTCAAGCTCGCTGGGCAGATAGTCGCCGCCGTCGTCGCGATCCGCTGCGGCATAGTTTTCGACGCGATATCGAACCCGAACCCGTTTTCCGAGCAGACCACCTTCGTCCTCGCAAATTATCTCCCCATCCCGCTGACCCTTCTCTGGATCGTCGGCTGCACAAATGCCGTCAATCTGATAGACGGGCTGGACGGGCTGGCCGTCGGCGTGTCGACGATAAGCTCGCTGACGATGCTGGTCGTGGCGATGTTCGTGGCGGAGCCAAGCGTCGCCGTCATCCTCGCCGCGCTCACCGGCGCGTGCCTCGGCTTCATTCCGTACAATTTTAACCCGGCCAAGATCTTCATGGGCGATGTCGGCTCGCAGCTTCTCGGTTTTGTTCTGTCAACTGCGTCAATAATGGGTATGTTCAAGCTGCACGCCATGATAACCTTCCTTGTGCCGCTGCTGGCGCTCGCAGTTCCTCTGGCGGATACGGTCTTCGCCTTCTTCCGCCGGATAATCCACGGGCAAAGCCCGTTCCACGCCGACAAGGGGCACTTCCATCACCGGCTCCTTGCGCTCGGACTGAGCCAGAAGCAGGCGGTCGCCGTACTGTACGGCATATCCGCCGTGCTCGGCCTTATCGCTGTGCTGCTCGCAGGCTCCGGCGCTCTCGTGCGCATAGTGTGCGCCGTCTGCGCGTTCATCATCGCGCTCATGGTCTGGCTCTACGTCTTCTGGCGCAACCCGAACCTGCATCACCGCCGGGACGACGCCGAAACCGAGCATAAATAACACTGTGCCGCCGTGTGAAAACACACGGCGGCGTTGTTATAGAAAACTTTTATAATTATAATAAGAACATCGCGCCCATTATGATCAGCAACTCGCTGTCGCCGCTCTCGCGGTACATGAGATAGAGAATGAGCAGGAGGATGATGTCCTCCGTCTCAAGCTCGCCGAAGCTCTTCGGCAGCAGGTCTGCCAGCGAGCCGCCCAGCAGCGGCAGAGGTCTCGGCTTCGGCGCATCCGGCGGGCGCGGCGCGGGGTACTGCCGCGGCGGTTCCTCCGGCGGACGTTCCGCCCGGCGCTCGTCTACGCGCGTGACGCGGCCGGTGTTGCCCTGATAGCGGTTATAGCTTGCCATCGCCGCCCTCCTCCCCCATCGCGGCCTTTGCGATGCGCGCAAGGCGCGCTATCTTCAGCGCCTTATCCATCTTGCCGCGCCGCTTTTCCGACAGGTACGGCTCCATCGCCTGCAAAAGCCGCTGCTTGTTGTCATCGCCGTCGCCGTTCATAAGCCTGCCGATGCGGCTTATGAGGCCGGGGTCGATATCAAGGCCGCCGAACGGCTCCGGAGAGGGTTCCTGAGCGCCGCCGTCTCCGCCCATGAGCGTCTTTGCCAGATTCGCTATCTTCTCCATCTGCGCCGGGTCGCCGAGGACACTGTTGAGCTTATCTTCAAATTCACTCATGGCGGCCTCCGTTTTAATCCTGCATCATGCGGCGGATGCTCTCCGCGAGGCGCTTGCCCTCCGCGGTGCCGAGCACCTGCCCAAGGATATTTTTCATCGCCGCGGCGTCCCCGCTGCGCGCGGCGCGCTCGACCGCCTCCGTATCTATCATCTTGCTTATACGCTGTCCGTCCTCGGACTCTGCAATGCTCTTGATGCTGCCGGTCTTGCCGCGCCGCTCAAGCTCTTTGCCTATGCGTTCAAAATCTTTCATGGAAATCACGCTCCTGTTCGCTACATTATATTCAGGAGCCGTCTCAATGATAATCACAAAGGAGAATACATGATGAAAGCTGCCGTTTTTTCCGACACTCACAGCAACACCGCGCTCATGGCCGAGGCCGTGTCGCGCTGCCGCCCTGACCTGATAATCCACCTTGGCGACCACTCCCGCGACACCGCGATCCTGCGCGAGAAGTTCCCCGAAATCCCGCTCTACTCCGTGCGCGGCAACTGCGACATCTCTTCCGACGCGCCGGATACCGATATTGTTCCGCTCGGCCCCGTGAAGGCTTTCATCTGCCACGGGCACACCTATGGCGTCGAATACGGCAGGCTCGATTCGCTCGTGTACGCCGCGCAGGAGGCCGGGGCGAAGATCGCCATGTTCGGCCACACGCACGAGGCGTATTACGGCGAGGCGGGCGGCGTCCAGCTTCTCAACCCCGGCACCGCCGGAAAAGGCCGTACGCTGACATGGGCGGTCGTCACCGTCTTTGATAACGGCGCGATAGCCTGCGAGATAAAAGATTTATAAGAATAACTCCGGAAGCAATGCTTCCGGAGTTGTTTTATGCTTACTTTTTGCCTTATTTATTCAGGAACGCCACTGCGTTTTTGCTGCCGACGGCGCAGAACTTGCCGCTTTCGGCATAGGCTCTCAGCGGCTCCGCCAGCTTCAGGAGTTTCTCGGCGGTCGTGCCGAGGATTTCCCGGCGGATGCGCGAAATGTCCGCCGCCGTGGTGCCCTTCAGATATCTGATGCACTCCAGCTCGCACACGCCCGCGGGGTCGAGCAGCGGCTCCGTGGTGTTGACGGTTCCGATGATGATATCGTCCATCGGCATCCCCTGACTCAGGAATTCCGCCAGAAAATCGGGTATGCCGCCGTAGACCGCCAGCGAATTTTCAACGTTCGGGTCGCGGTAGGAATAGCAGAAAACGTCGCCGTTGGAGCGCACGTTCATGCCCGTGCCGTATGCGCCGCCCTGAACGCGGATCATGTTCCAGAGGTAGCCGTAGCTGACGAGCGAGGCTATCACCGCGTACTCGCCGCTGAAGCTGCCGCCCAGCGCATAGAGGTTATGCCCCAGCGCGGAGTAGCCCACATCGGAGGCGATCTCTATCGCGCAGTCATCGCCGTCATAGGAGGGATATTCCGCCGCCGCGCCCTTTTCGTTTGCGGGCAGCGCGCGGATAAGGCCGCAGAGTGTCTGCGCGTCCATCTTTCCGCCGAAGCCGGCGAACAGGCGGTTGGAAGCGAATGCCTTCGCGGCAAGCGCCGCAAAGCGCGCGGCGTATTCGCCGGAATTTGCCTCAAAGTTCGCGGCGAAGTCGGAGAACCAGCGCACAAAGCTCTCGCCCTCAAGCAGCTCCTTCATCGCGACCTCCGCGGAGAACGCAGACAGCGACTTGGTGACGGCGTAGGCGTGGCCGTTGCCGATGAGCGACTGCTTTATGAAATAATCCGATTGCAGAATCGTCTCGTTTATCCTGCCCGTCTCGTCGTAGCGCCCGTTTATGAGCAGCTCCTCCAGCAGCTCCAGCGCCGCGGGGACGTTCTCCTCCAGCATACTGGCGGAGACCAGCAGGTACGGCCTGCACTCGCGCAGATTGCCGCGCTTCGATATAAGCTCCACGCGCGCCGCGAGTCCGCCCAAGGTTGCCTTGATCTTGGTCTGGAGCCGGTCGGCGGAATAGTGCTCAGTGCGCAGTTCGCCGAAGAAGGTGGTCAGTACGTTCAGCAGGCGCAGTTCGTCCGCGTCGAAGTCCGACACGTCGAAGTACAGATTCAGATAGACTATGCCGTTGGTGTCGGAATCCAGCCGCAGCACCTCTACGCCGTCAACGCGGGTAAGCTCGGTTTTCGCCGGGACGACATCCTTGGGCACGTCCTCAAGGTTCAGGTGCGGCAGCGCGGCGAGGTCTTCTTCGCTGTCCATGCTCTGCTGCCACTGCTGCATCTTCTCGAATTCCGCTCTGGCCTGTGCATATTTCGCGTCGTCCCAGTCCGCGGTGGCCGCGGCCAGACGCTCCGCCTCCTCGCGCGCGTCCTCCTGCCCCTTCTCCGCGGACGGCATGGCGTACACATAGCACTTGTCTTCCGCGCTGCCGAGCATTTCGGCGAGCAGATCGGTGAAATAACCGGTGTCCAGCTTCCCGCGCAGGGAGTCGAATATCCAAGCGTTGTCTATATGCGTGAGCGGATCGTCTCCGTAGAGCCAGCCGTCCAGCGCGCGTATGGCGAGGTTCAGCCCGGAAGGCTCGGTTATCTCGCGGTTCGTGAACGCGGATCGCTCAAGCGACGCGGACAGGGCTTCTCGGTTTAGTCCTTCCGCCAGCAGTCCGCGCACCGTTTCGGGGATGAACGCCTTTATCGCGGCGAAATTCTCCGGGGCGGTGTTGCGCACGACGACGGCGATGTTCGGCTGATACACTCCGTCGTTCACATCTATGCTCACGTCCTGCGCGAGGCCGCTTTCCAGAAACGCGCGCTTGAGCGGCGCTTCGTTGGAGCCGGTCAGGTAATCGGCGAGTATCTCCGCCGCGTACAGCTTCTCGACATCCTTGTGGGTGCAGAGTATCTTCGCCGCCGCCATATGCGCCAGCGCCTCTTCGCCCTCGCGCACCTCGTAGCTGATGGTCTTTTCTGCGGTCACGGGCGTCTGCATGGCGAAGTCGAAGTCCGGCGCGCGGTACTCATACTTCGACAGATACTCCCCGTCGATATACTCCAGCACCGCGTCGATGTTCATATGCCCGTCGAGGAATATGCGCGCGTTCGAGGGGTGATAGAAGCGCTTGTGCGCGGCGGTGAATTTCCCGTAGCTCAGGCCGGTTATGTACTTGGGATCGCCGCCGCTGACATAGCCGTAGCTCGTGTCGGGATAGAGCAGGCGATGCATCTCGTTGCCGATGAGCGTGTCCACATCGGAAAACGCGCCCTTCATCTCGCTGAACACGACGCCGTTATAGTATGGTTCGCCGCTCTCGCCGTCGAACTCGTAGTGCCAGCCCTCCTGCATGAATATCTCCGGGCGCTCATGTATCAGCGGGCAAAACACCGCGTCGAGATAGACGGACATGAGGTTAAAGAGATCCTGCTCGTTGCGGCTGGAGACGGGGTACAGCGTCTTGTCGCTGAAGGTCAGGGCATTGAGATAGGTCTGCATCGAGCCTTGCAGCAGCGTGACGAACGGCTCCTTCACCGGGAAGCGCCGCGAACCGTTCAGAACGCTGTGCTCAAGGATGTGGAACACGCCCGTGTCATCCTCAGGGAGCGTTTTGAAGCAGATGGCAAAGGTTTTGTTCTCATCCGCGCGGTCGAAATACAGCAGCTCCGCGCCGGTTTTTTCATGGCGCAGGGTGTACAGCTCTGCGGACTTCGCCGCGACATATTCTCTCTTTATGAGCCTGAAGCCGGAGCATATCTCCCCCGGCTGCGCGGCGTTGAGTTTTGACAACAAATTCTGCATTATTTATCCTCTTATTGTTATGTTTAGAGCGTCTTTACGAACATTCTGTAATACTCGTTCGTTTTCAGCAGCTCGTCCGGCGTTCCCGCGGCCTCGACCGCGCCGTCCTTCATAACGATTATGTAGTCGGCGTTTCGCGTCGCCGCGTAGTTATGGGCAATCATTATAGTGGTCTTATCCCGCATCAGCTCGTCCATCGCGCCGGTCACCTGCGCCTCGCTCACAACGTCGAGATTGCTCGTCGCCTCGTCGAGCAGCAGGTAGTCGGCGTTTCTCAGCATGGCGCGCGCAATGGAGAGGCACTGCCCCTGACCGCCGGAGAAGTTGGAGCCGCCAAGCCCCACGTCCTCGTCAAAGCCGCCGGGCTTCGCGGTGATGCAGTCGTAGCAGTTGGCTCTGCGGGCGGTCTCCGCCAGTTCCTCGTCGCTGACCTCGCGGTCAAGGCCGTAGGCGATGTTTTCGCGCACGGTGCCGCCGATGAGCGGATTGCGCTGCGAGACGACAGCGAACCTGTCGCGCCAGTCGGTCAGGGAGTATTTGCCGATGCCGTCCCCGCCGAAGCGGATCTCGCCGCTCTTCGGCTCGTAGAGACGCAGAAGCAGCTTGAACAGCGTCGATTTGCCCGCGCCGTTGCCGCCGATGACGGCCGTCACCTTGCCCATGTGTATCTTCACGGACAGATTCTTTATGACGTCCTGTCGCCCGGCGTAGGCGAAGCTGACATTGTCGAACTCTATGTCGGCGCACACTTCCGGGACAGGCTCCCCGCCGTTCGGTTCGGAGTCTGTGTCCATTATCTGGGCTATCTTCTTCATCGTGCCGAAGGTGCCGGAGACGGAGCCGACGTTCATAAAGAACTGCATGAGCTGGAGCGAGACAATGCCGGTTATCATGTAGAAGCTCGTCAGATCGCCTATCGTCAGTTCGCCCGTGGTGACGAGCCGGCCGCCGATGACGAATATGATGACTATGAACATGATGGAAAACAGGCTCGACGCGAGAGAATAGCCCGCAACGAGCAGCCAGCTCAGGAAATCGGCAAGGTACATGCGCTTGAAGGTCTTGTTGCCGCGGACGGCTTCGGCCTTCTCGGCAAGCGAGCTCTTGATGAGCCGGAAGCTGCGCACGCGCTCGGCGAGGTAGCCGAGGCTGGACGCCGTCGTCACGGTGCCGAAAACGCCAAGGCGGAAGGTTAGCTTGCCGTAGATGACGCAGACGATGAGCGTCAGGGGGATTATGATGAGGGAGTAGTTTGCGAGCATGGTGTTATAGGAATACAGCTGAGTGAAAGCCTGTATGCTGGTCACGATGCACACCACGAACGACACCGCCATCGAAAACAGCGAGGATGGCGCTTCCGCATCCGAGGTGACACGGCTGACAAGCTGATCGCCGCTGTCCTCATCGTAATAGAAGCTCGGCAGATGCATTATCTTTGTCCACAGCTTCGTGCGGACGCGGAGGTTTATGGTCTCCTCCATTCTGCGTGTGAAGTAGTTGGAGGCGATGGAGAGCGCTGCGGATATTGCGGCGACGCTTATGTAGTTCACAAGCTCTCTGGCGTTTATCGCGCTCTGACTCGCGTCGATGATGCCGGCGGTCAGCGTCGCAACCTGAAGCTCAGTGGACATCGACGCTATCGAGACGGCGAAGGAGCAGAGGATTATTATCCATGGCAGCTTTACGCCGCGCAGGACGCCGAAGTAGCGGTGTATTTTTTCTTTCAGCTTCATACTGCCGCCTCCTCTGCGTTCTCGTTCATCTTCCGGTAGGCCGGGCAGGTCTCAAGCAAGCTTTCGTGCGTGCCGTCGCCCACGAGCTTGCCGTCGGCCATGACGAGTATACGCCCGTATTTCTTCGCCAAGTCCAAATCATGCGTAATGAGTATCCGCGTCTTCCCGACGAACACCTCGTCCATCGTGGCCTGTATCTTCGCCGATACGCGCACGTCGAGCGCGCTCGTCGGCTCGTCCATGAGGATGATATCGCCGCCGCGCAGCAGCTCGCGCGTCAGTACAAGGCGCTGGCTCTGGCCGCCGGACATGGACTCGCCGCCGGAGGCGATCTCCGCGTCAAGCCCGTCCGCGCAGGAGGCGATATATTCGGCAAAGCCGGTCTTTTCCGCCGCGGCCATTATCTCCTCGTCGCCGACCTCGCGGTCAACGCCGTAGGTAAGCGCTTCGCGCACTGTGCCGCTGAACACGGCGGCGCCCTGCTGCACATAGGCAAAATGCCGCCGGTAATCGGCAAGGGATATTTCCTGAATATCCGTATCGCCGAGATAGACGTGTCCGGAATCCGGCGTGTAGAAGCGCTCCAGCATACTGACCGTAGTGGTCTTGCCGCTGCCGCAGAGACCGACGATGGCGACTGCGCCGCCGCGCGGCACAGTGAAGGACACATGGTCAAGCGCGGGGGAATCCGTGTCGGGATAGGTGAAGCTCACATCGTCGAAGCGGACGTCGCCGCTTTCGGGGAAGGGCTGTGCCGCGCCGGTGTCCTCGTCCTCGCCGTCCATGATGCCTATGACGCGGTCAAAGCAGCCGTGCATACTCTTGATGCGTATCCACAGGTCGAAGATGGCGTCCATGTTTGGGAACAGGTTCTGCGCGAACAGGAAGAAGGCCAGCCACATTGCGAGGTCTATCTCCTTCTTTTGCAGCAGGATGACCGCGACAACGACTACGACGAATTTCTGGAGAATGTCGATGACCGAGCTGATGCCGAGGGCGAAGTTATCCAGATGCACAAGCTTCATGTTCGCGCGCAGCAGCCCGTCGGCGGCGTCGCGGCCGTTCTCGCTCTCGTTCTCTTCGTTTGTATAGGTTTTTATGAGCGGCAGATTATTTATTCTGTCGGCAAGGAAGCTTGTAAGCACGCCGATCCTGCCGTACAGCTTCGCCGTGCTCGCCTGAAACTTGCGCCCCATTATGAGCGCGTAGAGGTACTTGAGCGGCAGCATCGCAAAGCAGGACGCCGCCAGTATCCAGTGGTATTCGCCGATGCGGCGCAGAGCCATGACGACGTAATACACATCCGGAATGAGGTAGACTATGACGTTGACAAAATTGGTAAGCGCTTGGCTGGAGTCGTTTATTATCGCGCTCATAAGGTCGGACGGATCGTTCCGGTCGAAATAATCCATGCTCATTCCGAGCATCTTTTTCCAGATTGATTCGCGCGCCTTGAGCACGCTGTACGACTGCGCCTGAACCTGCCCCGCGACCGCGATGGCGGACATCAGGCCAACGCCGATATAATAGGCTATCGCCTTTGTGAGCGCCGCGCCTGTTATCTTGCCGCTGAGCAGATCGGCGGTGAGATCGGGCAGTTTGAGCAGCATGTTATTGAGCACAAGATTCAGCGACAGACCTACGATTATCCACAGCCACGGCAGGCGCAGGCGCTTTATCGTGCGGAACAGCGCCTTCCATGAGCCGGACTGAGGCTTTTCTTTTACTCGTGTTTCCATAAGCTATATCCCCTGTGTGAAACGGACGCCATGCCGGTGAGTATGGCGTCCGTTTTCGGTTTCTGTCAGTCGCAGACGACCGTGAAGTAGGTTTCCTCCAGCATTCTGACATAGTCGGTAAGAGACTTGTCCTTGAGCACGTTGTAGCCTATATACGCGTTCAGCAGCTCGTCCATGTTCGCTCCCTCGTGGATGGAGACTATAACGGTGTCGGACACGCGGGTCGGCCCCATGAACTGGCCGCCGTCCATAAGCTCGTCCGCCGCTTCCTTGGAGGGGCACTCATAGTAGGTGTACTGTGCGACGACATTGCCGTCCTTGGCATAGATGAAGTCGGTCATTGAGGAGATATCCGCAGTGTACTTCTCCTCAACGGCGGCCTCGCCGGAGCCGGTCATAACGACGCGGGTGTCAAAGTCCAGCCCTTCGGGATCGGTGTGATCCGCGTAGGGGGTGTAGGGGTTCACGCCGCCGTAGGTGCGCACGCCGTAGTTCATGTTGAGAATGTTGGCATAGGCGTCGGCGTCCTTGGTATTGAAGCTGTAACCGTAGTCCTCCATGGCGGCAAATTGCGCGGCGATGTAATCCGCGTCCTGAACGGTGGTGAGCACAGTGTCGTTCACGGCGGTCATGGTGAAGCCGTATGCGGTCTCCGCCGCAGAGATGACGGCGTCCTTAGCGGAAGCGTCGGACAGAATGAGGTACATGTACGCAGCTACCGCTGTGCCCTTGCTGCCGTAGACGACAAAGTACGCCGTCACGTCGCCGGGGATGCTTATCATCAGCGATTCGTCGGGCAGGCCAAGATCGACCTCTTCGCCGGCGGCGAATTCCTTGTATTCGCCGGTGGAAAGATCGTACCAGCCGGAGGCGATGCCGGTCGTCTCGTCATAGTCGTACATGCCTATCACGTTCCCGCTCGCGTCGTACATCATGGTGTCAGGGTACGCGGCGGAGTTTATGAAGCTCTCCAGCGACTCGCCGAAGCCGTCGCCCTTGAGGAGTATGCGCTGGTCATAGCTGAGATCCTTGGGGTCGCTGTGGGTATAGTAGTCGTCAAGCTTGACGATGGAGTTGTCGCTGAACAGGCCGCAGCCGGTCAGCGCGAGCGCCAGTGCCAGAATAACGGCGATGCTTATAATCTTTTTCATAACTGTTCCTCTCCTATTTCTCTTTATAATACAGGCGGCAGTGGCAATAGCCCTCAAAGTCCGGATCCTGTATCTGAGCCTTGAATTCCTCGCAGATGCACTTGTATTCGGGCTTGCGCTCCAACCGGCAGGGACAGTAGCCCCCCGTGCGCTTCAGGCCCTCCTTAACTCTTGCGACCGTTTCCCGGTCGTCGTTGAGACGGATTTTGCCCATTTTCCGTTCCCCCTCACTCGTACAGTAGCTTCGAGATAAGGCCGAGCAGGTCTTCCCTCTCCATGCTGCCTATAAACTGATCCACAAGCTCGCCCTTTCTGAAAAACAGCAGCGTCGGCATAGCATTAATGCCGTAGCTGTCGGCGATCTCAGGATATATCGAGATGTTGACGCGTCCGAAGGACACACCCGCAAGCTCGTCTGCGACCGCGTCATATATCGGCGCGAGCATCACGCAGGCCGTGCAGTTCTCGCCGTAGCAGTCGATGACGGCGTAGTCGGCCTTGGAAAATTCTTTCCACTCACTGTCTTTCAATTCAACCGTTGCCATTGGAACCTCCGATCTTCTTCTCAATAATGCCGTCCATGTATCCGAACAGCGCGTCAAAGTACGCGCTTTGCAGCGCCATCTCTACAAGCTCCTCATGCGGCGGGACTTCCTCCCCCACAAGCTCCATCATTTCCTGCATCTGGCCTGCGTCCGCCTCTGCCGCCGCCTTGTCGATCTCGATACCGCGGCTCTTGCAGAAAGCTTCCGCCGCCCAGCACTGCTTCTGCTGGCGGAGCGCGGACTGCCGCAGCTCCTCAGGGTCGGCCTGCATTCCCATCATCTCGTCCTCCGCGGAGTAAGCGCTGAGGTTCTTCTGGAAGAACTCCTCGAACTCCACTTCATCATAGCTGTACTCGCTCCCGTCTATGAGCTTGTCCAGCAGATAGATGCTCGCCATCTTGTGCTTTTCGAGGCTGATGTCGGCCAGCGCCTTTTCGCGCAGGTGGTTTTTGTATTCCTCGACCGTGGCGACACCGTCGATGCCGATGGACGCTATCAGCGCGTCGTTCACCTCAACGGGCGTGCGGCGGATTACCTTTTCAACGGTAAGTCTGACGGTTTTCCCGGCAAGCTGCGTTTCGAAAATGTCTCCGGGCTTTTTGCCTATGGCCGCCTTTGCCGCCTCCTCGGCGCCGGGTATTTCGACGCCGGTGAAGATGAGTACGGTTCTGCCGTCCGGGTACGCAGTCTCATCGGCGCGGCAGTGCACCACGTCGCCGCGCTCCGCCGTACCGGCCTCGCTCTCTGCGGCATAACGCATCGCCAGCGCCTTGACGCCGTTCTCCACATCCTGCTCGCTCACGCTGATCTCCAGCATATCTTCCGGGATCGCTATGCTGTCTATATCGCACAGTCTGCTCACTGATCCGTTCATAGAGTTCTCCTCTCGGTTATTGGTTCAGGCGCGCCGGTTTCGTCACTGCGCCTGACATTTTATTTTAGCTCATTTTTTGTCAAAACACAATACCCGTGTGCGCCCCATCCGCGCGATTCTTGGATTTTCCCGCGCTTTCAGGGGGACTATTGACGCGGTTTCCACCACAAACGAGGAAGCCTTTTCGCTCTCAGCCCTTGCGTCACACCATGTGGCTATGCTTTTAATTTCACGACAAGCAAATCAAACGGAGCAGCTAAAAAGCCGCTCCGCTTGATTTTCATCTGCCTATACAAAAGCCAAGGATTGTCTAAAGCGCACAAATTCAACAACACTCATCTGTTGAAAGCGCCAAAATTGCAGTTGAAGCATTGACAAATTTGAAGCAATGCGTATTATAGTCCTATACAAATTGAACTTCGATTCGCATATTATAGTATTGCAGTACTACAAGCGTTTTATATGTCATAGCCCTCGGCCGGCATGATTATCGTACGTACAACCTCTCGCGACTGCTCCGTAAGATCAAGTGTGCCGTTCTCGATCGCCCAAGTGAGAATCACGCCGCGCATGGCGTAGGAAAGAACCTCAGCGATTTTCTCCGGTTCCGCCATATTCTGCATCTGCCCGGCTCTTTGCGCCGAACGGATAACCGCCGTCAGCATCTTTTTGTGGTAGATATTTTCGATAAAATTCCTCTGCTCGTGTTCTTTCAGGCGCTGAATGAAATAGTGCTGGGATGTGCTCACACCGTAATACAGATCTCCCTCGCACATAATGTTGAATATTTCCCATATCTGCTTTGTAAAGGTCTCCTGCTCGACAACACGATAAAACGAAGCGTTGTACAGCTCCTCAAAGTTATTGCTCATGTCGAAAAACAGATCCTGTTTTTTGGGGAAGTAATAATGAAGGGTCGTTTTAGATACCCCTGCCTTTTCGCAGATCATGGGAATGGAGGTTTCATCGTACCCGAACTCGTTGAACAGCGCGGTTGCCACTGAGCGGATATGTTCCTTAGTCCCTCCGGGGTTCCCTGTCGTTTTCCTTGGCGGCATAGTTTTTACTCCTTCTGCGTTTTTACTTTTATAAGTATATTAAATCCTTTCCGAAATGTCAAAAAATATTGGAGGTAATTATGGAAAGACTGAAAAGCTACGATTCCCTGTTCACGCCATTTTCCATTGGGAAGATGGAAATCAAAAATCGGCTCATCATGGCGCCCATGGGCACTTATGCCGCCGCCATGGACGGCTCCGTGTCAGATACGCTAGCAAGATACTTTGAAGAGCGCGCAAAGGGTGGCGTCGGCGCCATAATCACATCATCGCAGTATCTCACGCCGAAGCTCGCTCAAGGTATTTACGGCACATACTTCGACAGCAAACGGATAATTCCCCACCTCACCGGCATGACCGAACGCATCCACTGCTACGGCGCGAAGGCAATAGCCCAGCTCTCAAGCGGCACAGGACGCAACGCCCACCCCAGTCAGTGCGGCGGAGTCCCCTTCTCCGCCTCCGCTGTCCCCTCGGTATTTAACCCCAACGTCCTCTGCCGTCCCCTGACAATTGAGGAGATCAAGGACATTATGAAGAGCTGGGAGCTTGCCGCCGAAATCGCTACGGCAGCCGGATTTGACGCAATAGAAGTGCACGGCCACGTCGGATACATAATCGACCAGTTCCTGACGGAACAGTGGAATCACCGAGAGGATGAATACGGCGGCTCTCCCGAAAATCGCGCGAGATTTGCCATAGAGATACTTCAGGCGATAAAGCGCGGCGCGGGGAAGGATATGCCCGTTATTTACAGGCTTTCCATGGATCATCGCATCCCCGGCGGCAGAACGCTTGAAGACAGCCGTGAGCTGATACGCATCCTCAGTGACAACGGTGTCGACGCGTTCGACGTTGACTGTGGCTGCTACGAGCACCCTGATTTTGTATACCCGACATTTTACCGCGGTGACGCCTGCATGGAATATGTATGCGACACCGCACGCGAAGCAACCGATAAGCCAATCATCAACGCCGGTAACCACACTCCCGAAACCGCGGTCGAGCTCATCGAGTCCGGGCGCGCAGACTTCGCCATGTTCGGTCGTCCGCTCATAGCGGATCCTTATCTGCCGCGCAAACTCATGGAGGATCGGCCTGAAGATGTGCGCCCGTGCATCCGCTGCAACGAGGAGTGTATAGGCCGCATCTGGGGTCGCTACTCCAAGCTCAGCTGCTCAGTCAATCCCGCGGCAAACGAAGAGGCCGCTTTTGAGATCAAGAAAGCGGAAACGCCGAAACATGTCGTCGTCATAGGCGGCGGCCCCGGCGGCATGGAGGCCGCACGGGTATGCGCGCTCAAGGGACACAAGGTAACGCTTTACGAACGCGAAGCGCTCGGTGGAACGCTGAACTACGCGGCAACGGCAAAATTCAAAAACAGGCTTCGCGCGCTTGTCGAGTACTACAAGACCCAGATGACAAAGCTCGGCATAGAAATCCGCCACGAGGAAATAAGCATTGACGATCCCACCCTTGCCAGCTGTGACCGAATCATAGCCGCCACCGGCGCTCATCCCGTCAACCCGCCCATCAAGGGAGTGGACGGCGACAACGTGATCGGCGTGAAGGATGCGCATAAGGCGCCCGAAAAAATTGCGGGCAAGCGCGTTGTTGTATGCGGCGGCGGTCTCTCCGGCGCAGATCTCGCCCTTGAGCTTGCAACGGAATGGGGCAAAGACTGCACCATCGTCGAGATGCAGCCGGATATTGCAAACGACATGGTGTTCATAAACGCCCACTCCCTGAAGGTATTCCTCCGCGAGGCGGACGTCACTGTCAGGACAAGCTGCCGCGTTTGCCGAATGGACGAAAGCGGCGTTACCGTAATAAATGCCGACGGAGTCGAGGAGCTTATACCTGCCGACACCATTGTGACCGCATTCGGCATGGCACGTAATTCCGAGCTGCCGGAGCAGCTCAAAGCGAGATACAACAAGAAGACCATCTGCGTCGGCGACTGCGTTGAGGTCGCCAAGAGCGGCAAGGCCATAAGAAGCGGCTTCTATGCAGGAATGCAGGTAGATTAATTGCGAAAGGAGAACTTATATGAACACCATGAAAGGCTACGGCGTAATAGAGCCGACCATAAGCCACGGATGGCTTGAGAAAGAGATACCCGAACCCGGTCCCTTTGAGGCCTTGTGTTCACCAGTAGCGATTCTTCCGTGCACGTCCGACGTGCACAACGCGAAATTCAGGAAAGCATATCCCAACCGTATTCTGGGACACGAAGGCGTCGGAAAGGTCGAAAAAGTCGGAGCTTTCGTAACCGATATAAAGCCCGGCGACATCGTGGCCATCCCTGCGGTCACGCCGATATGGCGCGGCCGGGAAATTGAGGAGGGTCTGCACGAGCACGCAGGTGGGTTCCTCGGCGGGCGCTATCTCTCTTCAAAGCTCGACGGCACATTCGGTGAATTCTTTATCATCCCCGACGCCGACATGAACCTCGCGCGCATCCCTGACGGCGTATCCATCGAAGCTGCAGCTCTCGTCGGCGACATGATAACGACGGGCTTTTCAGGCGTCGAAGGCGCAGACGTTCAGTTCGGAGATACGGTCGTTATCGTCGGCATCGGGCCGGTAGGGCTTATGAGCGTCGCGGGAACCGCTCTGCGCGGAGCCGGACGCATCATATGCGTCGGCCACCGACAGCTTACGAAGGATTTGGCCAAGCACTACGGCGCAACTGACATCATTGATTACACCGACGGCCCTGTGGCAAAGCAGGTTCTTGAGCTCACGAACGGCAGAAAGGTCGATAAGGTAATCGTAGCAGGCGGTGAGCCCAGCATTATAAACGAGGCATACAGTATGCTCAAGTGCGGCGGAACTATATCCAATATTGCCGGATTCTTCGGAGATTTCCACATAGGTGTGGCCGAGGCCGGAACCCTTGTCGCACACCAGACGCTCACCGGCCGTCTCTGCGCCGGCGGCAGACTGCGGATGGAGAAGCTGATGGCAATAATCAAGGCCGGAAGGCTCGACCCCACCCTTCTTATCACACAGCGTCTCTACGGCTTTGAAAAGGTCGAGGACGGCTTCAAGCTAATGGAACACAAGACCCCCGACATCATAAAACCCATAATATATACATAACCGAAAGGAGAAAAAACATGTTTGACTTTCATGGCAGGGTAGCGGTAGTAACAGGCGGTTCGTCCGGTATAGGGGTGCTGTTCGCCAACGCTCTTGCGGCGCGCGGCTGCGACGTCGTCCTCGCGGCAAGGCGCATGGAGCTGCTTGAGAAAAACGCCGAGGATATCCGCAGCAAATACGGCGTGCGCGCAATCCCCGTGCGCTGCGACGTGACCAAATCCGATATGGTCATAGCCTGCCGCGACTTGGTTGAAAAGGAATTCGGCCGCTGCGACATTCTCGTGAACTGTGCGGGAGAAGGGCACAACGACTGGGCAATTTCCCTTACCGATGAGAAGTGGCAGGCAACCGTGGACGTCTGCCTGACCGGCGTATTCTACTGTGCAAGGGAGTTCGCAAAGCTCATGCGCAAAAACAACTACGGCAGAATAATAAACGTTGCTTCCATGCTGGGCAGCGTCGCGCTTGACAGCACCTTTGGGCGCGGAATATGCGAATACTCTGCAACCAAGGGCGGCGTTATAAACCTTACCCGTCAGCTCTCCAACGAGTGGGCGCAGTACGGCATAACCGTGAACACCCTCAGCCCCGGATTCTTCGCTTCCGAGCAGTCCCCGGTCGGTCAGGGCTGGTTCAACGATTTTATAAATACATGGTGCCCGATGAAGCGCCCCGGCAGAAGCCATGAGCTGGATGCAGCCGTCATCTTCATGGCAAGCGAGGAAGCTTCCTATATGACCGGGCAAAATATCGTGGTCGACGGCGGCTGGACAAGCACCTGAGCCAAAAATCACCGCAAAGGCGAGATGCCTTTGCGGTGATTCAGAAACGCAATCGTTCAAAAATTAACGTCTTTCACTCCGAGTACTGTGATAAACGTGCGGCGGAACGCGCTGACTATGTCAAAATCTCCGCCCTCAGAAGCCCATGTTATCGTCACGCTTCGGAAGCTGTGGTAGAGCGCATAAGCAACATCCTCCGGTGCAGCCAAATTGCTGATCTCATTCGTCCGCTGGGCGTTGTCAATTGTCCGCACGACAGTTTTGTAAAGATACATATCCTGCGGGAAGCGCTCGTCAACCTTGCCCTGAACAAGATTAACGTATATCTGGCGTATAACATTGGGGCCATAATCCGCGGAGTTGATGCTGTACACGCTCATAAGCGACCACAGCAGCCCGACATTCGTCTGCTGTGAGGCGAGTGTGTCCATAAACTGCTCCGCTTTTATACCCAAATAGTCCGTTATTCCGTTAACGAGCTGTTCTTTTGACTCATAATGGTAATAAAAAGTTCGTTTTGTAATTCCCGCTGCCTCGCAGATTTGCACCACGGTAACATTATCGTACCCGTTCTCCTTGAACAGCCTGATAGCACACTCACGGATGCGTTCCTTGGTCTCTGAATAGGTTCCTTTTACAGGTATAATATATAAAACCCCCAATTATTAGTTGAAATGTGACAAAAGTAAGCGATATTTTTATAACAATATTGCTATTGACAATAGAATGACAATATGATATTCTTGCCTCAATGTTACCGCGGTATAATACAAATTCACTTAAGTGTAAAGCTAGCATACACTTAAGTATTTTAACTCATTATTGGGGAAACGTCCACATGTTTTTATACGGCGGAACGGAAAAAGAAAGGAACGCTGAAATGAAACTTTTTGAGGAGATAAAAATCGGCTCCATGACGCTGAAGAACCGCGTTGTCCTCGCTCCGATGGGTACTACCACGGATCACACCAGCGGCTTCAATATGAGAGACGTGAATTTCTACGCAGAACGTGCCAGAGGCGGTGCAGGGCTTATACTGACTGGCGCAGTTACCGCTTCAGAGGAGTTTGAGCCCGCCCCATGCCAGAAACTAACGAACTGTAAGGATGTCTACATGCTCCACATGATAGCCGAGCGTGTACATATGTACGGAGCTAAATTCGGCATTCAGCTGTCTCCGGGTATCGGCCGCATGAACTGGATCGACCCTAACACACCACCCTACTCGGCCAGCCCCTGCCCGAACTACTACAAGCCTGATCTCATATGCCGTGAGCTCCCGACCGACGGCGTCAAGAGACTTGTCACCGCAATGGGCGCTTCCGCCAAGCTTGCGAAGGACGCAGGCGTCGATATAATAGAGATCCATGCTTACGGCGGATACCTTATTGACCAGTTCACCTCCGCTAAATGGAACCACCGCACGGACGAATACGGCGGAAGCTTTGAAAACCGTCAGAGATTCCTTCTCGAAATCGTTGACTCCGTCCGCAATGCCTGCGGCAAGGATTACCCCATCGCCGTCAAAATGACACTCGACAGCATTGACGATGAAGAACGTCCGTTGGAAGAGGGGCTGGCCATTGCGAAGAAGCTCGCAGAAAAGAAGGTCGACCTTATCCACTTTGGCCGCGGTGCATATTCCTGCCGCTGGCGCATGGTCAGCAGCGTATATCAGCCCGTCGGTTTTGATCTTGAGGCCGCCGCAAAGGTTCGCGCCGTAATAGGAGACATTCCCCTCATGGCTCATGGCAAGCTCAACCACGCCGATGTTGCCGAGGCTGCACTCCAAAACGGCACGGTCGATCTCGTTGCCATAGGCCACGGTATGATTGCCGACCCGCATTGGGCAAAGAAGGTCAAGCAGAACCGTCTTGATGAGATCGTCCCCTGCATCGGCTGCGGCGAGTGTCACTTCAACGCAATGAAAGGTCACGCCCGCCCCTGCGCAGTAAACCCGCTCTGTATGCATGAAAACGAGTTTGAACTGGCTCCTGCCAAGGAGCACAAACGCATACTCGTCATCGGTGCAGGCCCCGGCGGTATGAAAGCCGCCGCTGCTGCTGCCGAGCGCGGCTACGAGGTCAGTCTCTGGGAAAAGAACGACTATATGGGCGGCATCATGGCAGCCGCCGGAGCCCCCCGCTTCAAGAAGGATGTCAGAGATCAGGTAGATTATCTCATCCGTCAGGTCTACAAGCACAAGATAGATGTTCGTCTCGGCAAGGAGGCGACGCTTGACGACATCAAAGCCTATGCGCCGGACTTCGTTGTCGTCGCGGCGGGCGCTGCACCCGTAGTTATCCCTGTGCCGGGACACGACGAGGCAAACGTCAGCACCGCAGTGCCCGTACTGCTGGGGCAGAAGCCCATTGGTCAGAGAGTCGTCGTTGTCGGCGGCGGAGAGGTCGGCTGCGAACTATCTACGGAGCTTTGTATGCAGGGCAAGGACGTCACGATGGTAGAGCTGCTGGACAAGATACTTCTTACCGCGGATCACTTCGTTGCAAACGACCAGAATATCCGCTATCTCGTTGAGCATTCCGGCACAAAGATAATGACCGGAACCAAGCTGACCGAGATTCTTGATGACGGCGTAATAGTGGAGATCGACGGTCGCAAGGAGAAGATCGAGTGCGATTCCGTTGTGTTTGCGGCAGGCTTCAGAGCAAACCACGACCTGTATGAGTCCATAAAAGCGGCAGGATTTGAGACCGTTCAGATTGGTGACAATATCAAGCCCGGCAAGGTCATTGACGCGATTCATCAGGGCTATCACACCATTCGAGTACTGGAGTAATAGAAAACACAAAAAGAGAGGAGTAACCCCATGTCAACTCAGGAACTGAGCATGAAACAGGCGAACCCCGCGAACGATGACAATGATGTTATCGTTTATATCGAGCCTAAAAAGAGGGCAATAGTAACCATTGCCCTGCTCGTTGGCTTCTTTGGCGTACACTTCTATATGCGCGCATTCAGTATGTGCACCTCCTACATCATGGCAAACTGGAACGCCGGTGAATACTACTCCGCAGGCAAGGCGCTCCAGACCGCAATAATGGTCGTCGCGACATCCGTATCTGCCTATCTTATCCCCAAATGTGGCATAAAGAAGATCATGGGCGGCTCACTGATAATCATCCTGCTCTGCGACATCGGAACACTGCTTGCCCCGAACCTCGGTGTCTTCCTCGTCTGCGTTATGGTGCAGGGCATCGGCAACGCCGGTCTTATCAGCAACATGATAAGCCTTATGAACAAAATCTGGCCGCCCTCCAAGCGCGCAATGTGGCTGTCCACCATCGGCATCACACAGGGCATCGCAGCCGTTGTGATCCCGACGCTTGCCGGTGTGCTCATTGACAACTTTGGCTGGCGCTCCGTATACTACGTAATGATGGCAATTCAGGCTATCGGTCTGCTCGCCACCCTGATTGTAACCCCGAAGGACACCACCCAGAAGAACTACACTGCGAAGAAATTCGACGTTTGGGGCACCGTGCTGTTTACCGTTTGGGTCAGCTGCTGCGTCCTTGCATGCAACTTCGGCAACTCGTGGGGCTGGGGAAGCGTAAAGATCGTCTCCCTGCTCGTCATCACTGTCGTCGCTCTCGTCGCATTCATTGTTATTGAGAACAAGCTCGGCTCCGCCGCTATATTCCCCGTAAAGCTTTTCCGTGAGAACAGAAACTGCACCTTGATATTCATCCAGAGCTTCTTCGCCTGCGCAGTCTGCATGGGACAGTTTGTATTCGTTATTTACTACATGCAGGTCGTTATGGGTACCACAGCCGCAGCTTCAGCAATTCCGTTCACCATTTTCTCCATCGGCACGCTTGTGATGCCCCCAATCTACGCGCTGTACTATAAGAAGACCGGCAAGTGCAAAGGTCTGCTCGTTCTGACCATGCTGCTTGTTTCCCTCAACGCGTTTCTCTACGGCCTTCTCCTCTCACCCACGGCAAGCATCGGCATGATCTACGCAATATCCGCAATCGGCGGTCTCGGTCATGCCTCCTGCGTCACCATCTGCTATAATGCGGCAGAGGAATATCTGCCCAAAAGCAGAATTGCCGACGGTAATCAGGTCGCTTACATCGCCATATGCATCGCGGGTTCCGTCGGCCTTGCCGTAATGCAGGCTCTCGCAAACGGCGTCGCCGGAAGCAAGATTGCCGCAGGTGTCGAGCAGGTTGCAGCACGCGGTGCAGGCTACGAAACCGCTATGTTCGCGGCCGGTCTGTGCGGCCTTATAGGTGTTGCCGCATCCGCAATGCTCAGCAGAAAAATCAAAGAAAACGGCGCAGTTGAGCTGCCCGCAGAAAACGGATAAAGCAAAGGAGGCAGTGCCATGAGCAGCAACCAATACGGCATCGTAACCGGCGCATCCCGCGGACTCGGTGAAGCCTGTGCGGAAGAGCTTGCCCGCGAAGGCTACGATCTTATTATCACATATCAGTCGAAATCCGACCGCGCACAGGCTGTAAAAGACCGGCTCGAAAACGACTACGGCGTGAAAGTCGAAATTTATAAGCTCTCCATCCAGAATGAGGACGAAGTCATTGCTTTCCGTAAATGGGCAGAGGAAAATATGGGCACAAATCTCGCCGTGCTCATCAACAACGCCGGCATATACACAAATCAGCCCGCCGAGTCTATCAACACAAAGGATTTCTGCGATATAGTTGATGTCAACGTCAAGGGAACCTTCTTTATGAATCGCTATTTCTGCGACATGATGATTGCCAATCACTTCGGCAAGATTATCAATCTCTGCTCCGC
>CAVCWF010000150.1:9270-13425 GCA_963605945.1 Lachnospiraceae bacterium | reverse complement strand
CGGAGCAGAAATGTGGCCAGACGATGAAAAGGCCGCAGAGAATACTTTCCTGTATTGTCAAGGACTTTGAAGAAGTATGGACGCATTTCTGCCCGCCAAAACCGTGTTTCCCCTTGTCGACTGATACTAATTTTCACCCGATAGGAGACGCGTATGGACAAGCTCAATATCTGCCTCATAAACGATTCTTTCCCACCGGCCATTGACGGCGTGGCGAATGCCGTCACGAATTACGCGAAAATAATTCAGAACGGCCTCGGCAATTCCACGGTCGTGACGCCGTTCTATCCCGACGCGGACGACTCCGTGTTCAATTTTCCGGTGCTGCGCTATCCGAGCATCGACATGACGAAGCTCGTGGGCTACCGCGCGGGACTGCCGTTCTCAGCGGAACTGATGGATTCGCTCGAAAAGCGGAGCTTTGACATCATCCACAGCCACTGCCCGATAACCTCCACGCTGCTTGCCCGCGCACTGCGCGACAGAATACATGTGCCGCTCGTTTTTACCTACCATACGAAATTTGACATAGATATCGCCAACGCCGTGAAGATCCGCGTTTTGCAGGAGGAGGCGGCGAGGATACTCGCCAGAAATATTTCTGCATGCGACGAGGTGTGGACGGTAAGCCGCGGGGCAGGGGAGAACCTGCACAAGCTCGGCTACGAGGGAGATTACATCATCATGCCAAACGGCGTGGACTTTCCGCGCGGCCGCGTCGACGACGCGCTTATACGGCAGGTCACGGGGGACTACGATCTTCCTGAGGGGCTGCCGCTGTTTCTGTTCGTCGGGCGCATGATGTGGTACAAGGGGATACGCATTATCCTCGACGCGCTGAAGAAGCTGAGCGAAAGCGGGCGCGATTTCCGCATGGTGTTCGTCGGCGGCGGCAACGACAAGGACGAAATAGTCGCGTACTGCGAGAGCCTTGGGCTGAACGACCGCGTGTTTTTCGTCGCGCCGATACATGACCGCAGTGCGATACGCGCGTGGTATTGCAGGGCTGATCTGTTCCTGTTCCCGTCCACCTTTGATACGAACGGGCTGGTCGTGCGCGAAGCGGCGGCCTGCGGTTTGGCAAGCGTACTGGTCGCGGGGAGCTGTGCCGCCGAGGACGTCACGGACGGGGTCAACGGCTTTTTAATCGAGGAGAACGCGGACTCGATGGCGGCGATGCTGGAGAAGCTCGGCGGTGACGCCGGGACGATGCACACCGTTGGCGAGAACGCCCTGCGCGACCTCTACATGTCGTGGGAGGAAGCGGTACGCCGCGCCTACGAGCGCTACGCGGTCGTGATAGATAATTACAATAGCGGGCGCTGCCGCCCGAAGGAGCAGCTGTCCGACGAGTTCATACACGCAGTCGCGCAGAATATGGACATGTCGAACCGCAACAGACAGCGGCTGTTGGAACTGAAGGACGAGGTAAAGTCCGGCATTTCTGAGGACAGACAGCAGCTGCGCAGTATGTGGGACGAGTTCACACAGTATATGGATCGTTTCCTGTGAGCGCTGAACTAGCAAGGACGCATAGACGCATGAAAGACACGCCGAAGGGCGTGTCTTTTGCGCGTTATGGAGCAGCCATTTCTGCGGCGGCTGCAAGCAATCAGATATACACAGGAACTATGGTAAAAAAATTAACGATAGCTTTCATCTATGTATACATAAAATATCGGTATGTCAAAGATGGTATGTTGGTCTTGAAAAGGATTTGTGCATAGTGTAGATTAGAGACGTACAGAAAAAGAGAAAAATAAAACCGATTTGATTATATTGCCCATAAACGCCTTTACATCGAAAAATGCCTGAGCTTTCAGGACTTTTGCGATTTATCAGGCCGGAGAGAAAAATTATGATAGAAATGCGTCAGCTTGTATATCTGGACGCAGTGTACAAGCACAAGAATTTTACTAAAGCGAGCAAGGAGCTGTATGTCTCGCAGCCGACCGTTTCCGCGGCGATACGCGTCATGGAACAGGAGCTGGGGATGACGCTGATAGAGCGCACACCGAAATCCGTCGTGTTTACCCCGGCGGGCGAGGTGCTGATGCAGCGAGTGCATGCGCTGCTGAGCGACTACAACGATATGCTGACCGAGGCAAACGAGCTGAGCCGCAAGGCGAGCTACACGCTGCGGCTGGGCATCGCTTCAATATTGAGCTCGGACATCTTCCCGCTGCTCTACAAAGACTTCCTGCCGAAGCACAGCGAGCTGAAAATTCAGCTCGACGAGGACGGCGGCCTCGGCCACATCCGTAAGCTGCTGGGCGAGGAGCTGGACATGGCTCTGAATGGCATCCCGGAGGATCTCAACACCGACGAGCTGAGCGCGATACCGGTCTGCCGGAGAGAAATAAAGCTCATAATGCACAACACCCATCCGCTCGCGCAGTATGACAGAGTACCGCTGGAAAAGCTGGACAAGGAAAACGTGTCCATGCTCTATTCGCCGGGCGTGATGGAGCAACTGCTGGAGCGCACCTTCACCGCAAGCGGCATCCAGCCGAACGTCGTTTCCCAGCACTCGCAGATACACGGAATGCTGGAGATGGTGCTGACCGGGTGCAGCGTCGGATTCGTGAACCTCGCGCCGGAAGCGACGGCGATGGAAAAGTACGAGGATCTTGTCCTCCGCTCGTTCGAGCAGCCGATCGAATTCATGGTCGGATTTATGATGAAGCGGAAGAAATATCTTCCGCCGATATGCAAGGAGCTGATCAGTTTCATCTCCGAGGCGCTGGGCAGCAAGCCGCCGCGCCGCTGAACAAAGGCTCTGTATTGCGCGCCCGCCGTCAGGCGCCGGCTGCGGACACGCAATTTGAGACAATATATATTTTTTCATTTGGCAAAAGGAAAAAAGCATATGAACTACGAAGAAAAATCCTTGGCTCTGCGGAGAGACATTCTTCACATGCTGTACAACGCCCAGTGCGGCCATCCGGGCGGCTCGCTGTCATGCGTTGAGCTGATGATGGCGCTGTATTACAACGTCGCAAACGTTGACGCGAAGAATCATCACGCACCGGACCGCGACAGAATCGTGCTGTCGAAGGGACATGCCTGCCCGACGCAGTACGCGATTCTGGCCGATCTCGGCTTCTTCCCGAGAGATGATCTGTGGAATCTCCGCCAGATCGACTCTCATCTTCAGGGACATCCCGACATGCTCAAGACTCCGGGAATAGACACCAACACCGGTTCCCTCGGACAGGGTGTGGCCGTGGCCGGAGGAATGGCGCTGGCCGCGAAGCATCTGGGGAAGAACTATCATGTCTACGCCATAACCGGCGACGGCGAAACTCAGGAGGGGCTGGTATGGGAGGCCGCAATGTCGGCCAGCCACTACAAGCTCGACAACCTCACGGTCATCCTCGACTACAACGGCCTTCAGATAGACGGCAAGGTCGAGCAGGTTATGAGCCTCGGCGACATAGTTGACAGATACAGAAGCTTCGGCTTCGACTGCTACGAGGTGAACGGACACGACATCGACGCCGTTACCGCGGCGCTCAAGGCGAAGCCCGCGGAGGGCAAGCCCAAGTTCGTCTGCTGCCACACGGTGAAGGGCAAGGGCGTGTCGTTCATGGAGAATCAGGCCGGATGGCATGGCAAGGCCATCGACACCGCGTCCTACAAGGCCGCAATGCACGAGCTGGGGGTGGAAGTATGAAATCACAGAGACAGGCCTACGGCGAAGTGCTGGCGGAGCTTGGCGCGAGCCACGAAAACCTTGTCGTGTGCGACGCAGACCTCGCGCACGCGACCATGACCGACATTTTCAAAGCGGCGTATCCCGACCGCTTCTTCGACTTCGGTATCGCCGAGGCGAACATGGTGTGCAATGCCGCGGGCATGGCGCACAGCGGGCTGATGCCCTTCGTGAGCACCTTTGCGCTGTTCGGCGCGGGGCGCGCGTACGAGCAGATACGCAACAGCGTGTGCTACGTGAACGCAAACGTGAAATTCGGCCTGTGCCACGCTGGCATAAGCACCGGCGAGGACGGCGGAAGCCACCAGAGTATCGAGGACATCGCGCTGATGCGCGTACTGCCGAACATGCATATCTTCGTCCCCTGCGACGCGCTTGAGCTGAAGAAGGCCGTGCGCGCGGCGGTGGAGATCGACGGGCCGGTGTACATCCGCATCGCG
>CAVCWF010000150.1:0-9260 GCA_963605945.1 Lachnospiraceae bacterium | reverse complement strand
CCGAGAGACATCATCACCTCCGATGACACGCCGTTCATCCCCGGCAAGGCGAACGTCATGCGCGAGGGCAGCGACATATGCATTATGGCGACGGGACTCATGGTAGAGGAAAGTCTCAAGGCGGCGGAGATGTTGGCCGAAGAGGGGATAAGCGCGGCGGTCGTGAACCACACCAGCCTCAAGCCCTTCGACGAAGACATCTGCCGCGAGTACCACGAGAAAATGCCGATACTGTCTGTCGAGGAGCACTCGATAATCGGCGGCCTCGGCAGCGCAGTGACCGAGGCGATAGCCGGTGTACCGGGCGGAAAATTCGGCATGGTCGGCATTATGGACAAGTTTGGCAAGTCCGGCAAGCCCGCTGACCTGTTCAAGGCCTTCGGCCTCACGCCGGAAAACATCTGCGTGAACGCAAAAAAGCTTCTCAAATAAGTGCTTTGGCGGCTTGACCGCACAAAAATAAAAAAGACAAAACAGGAGGAAAACATGAAAAAAACAATTGCTATCATTCTCTGCGTGCTTATGTGCGTCGGTTGCTTTGCAGCCTGCGGCTCCCAGCCCGCAGCCGAGCAGACTCAGGCTCCCGCCGCCGAGGAGAGCAAGGCTCCCGCGGAGAACAACGAGACTGCCGATCCCGCCCTTGAAGAGGAATACTACTTCACCATGGGCTCCACGATGACCAGCAGCGCACTCATCACCCCGCTTATCGCCAAGGCTTGCGAGAACATCAACGAGCGCACCAACGGCCACGTCACCATCGACTTCTTCCCCGACAGCACCCTCGGCAACGACGCTGAGATGTACAGCCAGATGCAGAACGGCGCACTGGACTTCCTGAACACCGGCATCATGGCAAAGGTCGTCATCAACGACTATGCCTTCCTCACCGGCTACTGGTGGATGCAGGATATGGATCACTTCTGGGCAGTCTGGAACTCCGAGATCGGCGAGCGCTACCAGCAGGTCATGGAGAATGACTACAACACCCATCAGGTCACCGCGACCCTCCTCGGCCGCCACAACCTCATCTCCACCAAGCCCATCAAGACTCTTGACGATTTCAAAGGACTCCAGCTTAGAATTTCCTCCAACCCCGCAGCGGTTGAACTCTGGAAGGCTATCGGCGTCAACGTCAACATCATGCCTTGGGGAGAGGTTATCCCCTCCCTACAGACCGGCGTTATCGACACTGTCGGCCACACCTATCAGCAGTTCTACGATACCGGCCTTCAGGAGCTGACCTCATACCTGACCGAGACCAACCACGAAGCTGACATCACCTGCATCTACGCCTGCAACGAGACTTGGAACAGCATCCCCGAAGCTTACCGCACCATCATTCAGGAAGAGTTTGACGCGTGCTTTGCCGAATTCGACGGTATGCGCGACGAGGCTATGGAGAACGCAAAGCAGGCTCTGATCGACGCAGGCCTTGAGTTCACCGAGCTCAGCCCCGAAGTCCGCGCAGAGATTGTGAAGACCATGGAGCCTGTCCTCCGCCAGATATTTGAGACCACTTGGACCGGCGCGACCTACGACGAGGTCATGTCCTACGCTAAGTAACAACAACTAGAGAGCAACATTTTACACTCCTTCAGTGCCGCCGTGACCCGGCGGAAGGGCGCGGCGGCATATGGAGGAAAACTTATCACAACAATGGAGGTGTCGTATGTTGAATTTCCTTGAGAAGTCAACTGCCGCCATAACAAAAGTGACAACGGCCATCAGCGCCGGGGGATTGGTAGTGTCCACCATATGCCTGTTCCTGCAGGTCATATTCAGAGTACTGACCATTACGGCAACCTGGACGAGCGAGATCGCGCGGTATGCCTTCATGGTCACGGCCTTTTACGGCATCGCCGCGGCGACTGACCGCGGGCTGCATCTTGTTATAACAGTTTTCAGCGACAGACTCAAGCTGAAGCATAGAGAAGTATACACCACATTTACAAAGATACTTTTGGGCGTGTTCCTCGCCGTCATAACCTACGGTGTGCTGCAGGCCGCCAACAGCGCGGCGGGCAACAACCAGAGCTTTGAAGCGTTTACAAACGTAAAGATCTGCTATCTTTACTATGTTATTTTCGTGGGCCTGCTGATATCAACGATAAATACGATGCTGAGTTCGGCGAAGGATATCGCGCATATGCTTGCGGCCAGAAAAGCATAATGGGAGAAAATAGAGTATGGTAGGTATTTATTGCTTTCTTCTGATGGTTGTGCTCATGCTGCTGAGCATACCCGTCATCCCCTCACTGGGGTTCGCGTCCATCATTACCCTCGCCATGACGAGAGGCGGATTCAAGCTTGTCTCCGTCTCGCTCGGTACAATAAACGCACTCAACAGCTTCACGCTGCTTGCGCTGCCCATGTTCCTCTTCACCGGAAAGATAATGAACGAGGGCGGCATAACGACCAGAATATTCAACTTTGCGCGCAAGGTCGTCGGCTGGATGCCCGGCGGCATGGCAATGGTGAATATCTTTGCGAGCATGGTGTTCGGCGGCATGTCCGGCACCTCCACTGCCGACGCGGGCGGTCTCGGCGCGATAGAAATCAAGGCCATGAGAGAAAACGGCTATGACGATGAGTTCACCGGCAGCGTCACCGCGGCCTCCGCGATACTCTCTCCGCTCATCCCGCCGAGCCTGAACGTCGTCATATATGTGTCGATAACCGGCGCGTCCATCATGGGCATGTTTATGTCCGGCCTGTGCGCCGGCATCATGTGGGCGATAGTTATGATGCTGATGGTGCTCGTATTTGCGAAAAAGCGCGGCTACGCAAAAGATCCGCTGCCTACGTGGGGCGAGGTCTGGGTGGCTTTCAAGGAAGCCTTCCTGTCGCTCATGGCTCCGGTCATTCTGCTTGTCGGCATATACAGCGGCGTGTTCACCGCCACCGAGGCCGCGGCCATCGTCGTCGTGTACTGCACGATACTTACGACCATCGTCTACAAGCTCGTCGACCTCAAGCAGCTCTGGGCGATATTCAAGGACACCGCGATGGATGTTGCCGTCATCGGCGGCGTGCTCGCCGTGGCGACCATGTTCGGTCAGGTTATCGTCCGCACCAAGCTCCCGCAGGCGCTCGTAACGCTGATAACGAACTATGTTGACAACAGAACCGTGTTCATCTTCCTCGTTGTCGTGCTTATCGTGTTCCTCGGCATGCTCATGGACGGCGCGGTCATTACCGTTATCGTCACGCCGATGCTGCTCAATGTGCTTGGCGCATTCGATATCAGCCTTGTCCACTTCGGTATTCTCCAGCTCGTCACCCTCACGCTCGGCGCGCTGACCCCGCCCTACGGCATGACCACCTTTATCACCGCGAGGATTCTGGATATGCCGATGCTTCGACTAGCGAAAGCCATGCTGCCATGGATGCTGGCGCTGTTCTTCTTCGCGCTGATCGTGGCCTTCTTCCCGCAGATTGTCATGTGGCTGCCGCATCTGATGGGATACGTATAAACAATTTAAACAATCCAAAAGCCGTAAAAATGTCCCCCGCGGCGTCTGCCTGAAAAGGCAGATGCTGCGGGGGATAAATTGTTTTCAACTAAGATTTACATCTTTTCGGGGGCGGAGACGCCGATGATGCCGAGGGCGACGGCGAGGACGCGGCGCACGGTGTCGGCCAGCAGGAGGCGGGCTTCCAGCACTCCCGGCTCCGCACCCTTGATGCGGCAGACGGTATAGAACCGGTGGAAGCGTGCGGCAAGCTCGGTGACGTACTTGTTTATACGGCTGGGGTCGTAATCACGGGCGGCGAGGCGTATCTCCTCCGGCAGGGCGGCAAGCTGCTTTATCAGCTCGCGCTCGGCCTCGGTATCGAGCAGGGAGAGGTCGGCGTCTGCCGCAGCGGGCACTGTATGTCCGTCTGCCGCGAGCGCGGCGATCATCGAGCAGATGCGCGCGTGGGCGTACTGGACGTAATACACGGGGTTTTCGCTGTCCTGACGGATGGCAAGCTCAAGGTCGAATTCGACGGGGGACTCAGGGCGGGAATTGAAGAAGTAACGGGCGGCGTCGACAGGAATCTCGTCGAGCAGGTCGGTCAGGGATATGGCCTTGCCGGTGCGCTTGGACATGCGCACGACCTCGCCGTTGCGCGTCAGCTTCACGAGCTGCATCAGCACGATATCGAGCCGGTGCTCGCCGTCGAGACCCAGCGCGTCCATCGCACCCTTGAGGCGGGCGACGTGACCGTGATGATCCGCACCCCATACGTTGATGACCTTGTCAAAGCCGCGCTTCTCAAACTTGTTGCGGTGATAGGCGATGTCGGCGGCAAAATAAGTATAGAAGCCGTTGGCGCGGCGCAGAACGTCGTCCTTGAGGTCGAGCTTTGCAATCTCTTCCTCAGTCTTGCCCGCGGCGCGAAGCTTCGAGCCGAGTATCTCAGAAGTGCGCAGCCAGAGCGCGCCGTCCTTCTCATAGGTGAAGCCCAGATCGGCCAGCTTCTGCACGGACTCCGCGACGTAGCCGCTCTCGTGCAGCTCCGACTCGAAGAACCACTGGTCGTACTCGATGCCATAGCGGCGCAGGTCGGACTGCATCTTCGGGATGTTGCGGTCAAGCCCGAAGCGAGCCATAGCCGCGTGGCGCTCCGCTTCGGGGCGCTTCAGGTAATCCTCGCCGTAGACGTCGTAAAAGCCCTTGGCAAGCTCCTTTATATCGTCGCCATGGTAGCCGTCCTCCGGGAACTCTACCTTATCCTCGCCGAGGATGAGCTGACGGTAGCGCGCGTCGATGGAGGAGGCGAACTTCTCTATCTGGTTGCCGGCGTCGTTGACGTAGAACTCGCGCCAGACGTTGTAGCCCGCGCGGTCAAGTATGCTTGCGAGCGCGTCGCCCAGCACGCCGCCGCGGGCGTTGCCCATGTGCATGGGGCCGGTGGGGTTTGCGGAGACGAACTCGACCATGCACTTCGCGCCATGTCCGACGTCAACGCGGCCGTAATCCTTGCCCTCCGCGGCGATGTCCTTCAGCACGTCGCCGTACCAGCTCTTGCCGAGGCGGAAGTTGATGAAGCCGGGGCCGGCAACCTCGACGGAGTCGAACCATGTGCCATCAAGCTCCATGTTCGCCGTGAGCGCTTCGGCGATCTTGCGCGGCACCATATGCAGCGCGCGGGCGCCGGTCATGGCGTGGTTGGCGGCGTAGTCGCCGTTGGCGGTGTCCTTGGGTATCTCAACGCTGCCGCTGAGCACGGCGCCCGCGGGCAGCTCGCCCTTTTCCACGGCCTTCTCGCAGGCCTTGTTCAGAATACTGCTTATCTGCTCTTTCGCGTCTTGTATCAGATTTGCCATTGCTGTTCCCTCTTCTGTTCAGTAATGTTGAGCTTGAATATGTTCCGGCTCACAACGGTATGCTCCATGTCTACGACATAATCTATCTCAAGGCTGCCGCCGTTTTCGTTGAAGCTTTTCTTTATCTTTCTTGTGTCTATGCCCATCGTCGCCGCGCCGTACGGCGTATCGTACAGGAAGCGGCTTTTCGCTCCCTCGCGGAAAACCATGCGGCTGGTGATGTACCCGTCGCGGTCGACCACGATCTCTTCCGGCGTGACCGCGACGCTGGTTCGCGTGCCCTCAAGGCCGGTCACGTCGCTTTCAAGGTAGCTGAAGCAGCTGTTCTCGCCGTCAAAGCTGTATTCGCCGTCGGTCGTGAACTCCATGACGTCCTTATCGTCGCCGACGTGCTCGCTGCTGATGTTTATGACAACGTCCTTCATCTATTCCACCTCCATTGTGGGTATGTGCTCCGCGCCGCGCTTCGGCTGCCAGCCGAGGAATATCGCGGCCATGCGCCCGAAGTCCCCGGTCTCGCCGCTGGTGAGGTAGCGCTCCTCGCCGCTGCCGCCGGTCATGTCAAGTTCGCGGAGCTTATCGCACAGCTCCTGCGCCGCGCACTCCGACGCGCTGACGAGCTGCGTTTCCGCGCCCATGTAGTCCTCTATCGCGTCCGAGATAAGGCCGTAATGCGTGCAGCCAAGCAGTACCGCGCCGACTCCGGCGTCCTTCATCGGGCGCAGGTAGCGCGCGACGGCTTCGCGGATCAGCGCGTCGTCGGGCGAATAGTGCCCGCTCTCGATGAGCGGCACGAAATCGGGGCAGGCGGTATATATCGTGTCCTGTGCGAGGCCGTATTTCTCAAGCTCGCGCCGGAATGCGCCGCTGTCGATGCTGGCCTTCGTGGCAATCACGCCGAGAGGCGCGCCGCCCGCAAGCCCCGCCAGCGTCTTTACGCCGGGGCGCAGGACTCCGGTGACAGGCAGGGGATAGGCGTCGAGTATGTCCCCGGCGGTGCTGGACGTCGTCCCGCAGGCGGAGACGATGGCCTTTACGCCGAAGCCGCGCAGCAGGTCGAGATCCTGCACCGTCATCCGGCGCAGCTGCGCCGCGGGGCGCGCGCCGTACGGCATGCGGCCGGTGTCGCCGAAGTATATTATATTTTCACTAGGCATGAGCTTCCTGAACGCTTTGAGAGCGGTCAGGCCGCCGAAGCCCGAATCGAAGAATCCAACGGGTCTGTTGTCCATGAAGTTCTCCCCGACTATGCAGACTTGGCTGCGGGATATCAAGCAGCCGATATTTAAATATACAGCAAAACCGCCGGTATTACAAGCAAAACTTGATGAGCTTAAAGAAATTGCGCCGGAAGTGTGGAAATGGGGCTTGTGTTTTGCTATAATAAGTATATAGTATCAGTTAACAAGGGGAGACACGCCTGACAGTGCGTCTTTTCGGCGCTTTTTGCTCTTTTCGTCTTGAAGGGCGGCAGCCCGTCTGCGTCTCAAAAAGCAAAAATCACTCGAAAATCCATCCCTGTCAGGTGCGAAGCAGTTTTGACGGAGCAGAAATGTGGCCAGACGATGAAAAGGCCGCAGAGAATACTGCCGTATTGTCAAGGACTTTGAAGAAGTATGGACGCATTTCTGCCCGTCAAAACCGTGTTTCCTCTTGTCAACTGATACTAATCAGATAATCGGATACAAGGCAGGAGGCGAAAGCATGAACATAGAGCTTACGAACAAGGAGTACCGGCTGCTCCTTGACATGGTATATATCGGCAACTGGATACTCAATTCAACGCGCACGGACGACCGCATAGAGGACTATGACCTCTTGCAGGAGAAGCTGTTCGCCAAGGCTCCGGCCAACGGTATGCGCTCGCTGGTGGAGAGCTGGCAGGGGCACATTTTCCCCTCGCGCGCCTATGAGGACGGCGGCATACACGAGGCCATCGCCGACTATGAGGACGCCGTGTTTTACGATATTCTGGCCGAAGAGCTGGCGCGGCGCGATCTGGGGCTGGAGAACAGCGACCCGGAGGACGCGACGGAGCTTACGAACCGCATGGACGAATACATGGCGGAGTTTGAGAAAAACGGCCTGAACACGATAAATATAGACATTTGATAAAGCTGTGAGGCGAGAACTATGCATGATAAACTGACGGCAAACGACATCAAAAAGATGCAGGAGGAGCTGGACTACCGGCGGCTTGAGCTTATGCCGGAGATAATCGAGGAGGTCAAGCGCACGAGAGCCTTCGGCGATCTGAGCGAGAACTATGAGTACAAGGCCGCGAAGCAGGCGCAGAACAAGAACCGCAGCCGTATGCGCTATCTGGAGGGCATGATAAAGACGGCCTCCGTCATCGACGACAACTCGAAGGCCGACGAGGTCGGCCTGTTCGACAAGGTGGAGGTTTACATGCCGGAGGACGACGAGACGGATATCATCCAAGTCGTGACGACTGTGCGCTGTGATCCGCGCAAGGGACTTATCAGTATGGATTCGCCCTTCGGAAAGCAGATACTTGGCAAAAAGGTCGGAGATAAGTTCACCGTCCATGTTAACGACACTTACAGCTATGAGGCGGAGATTCGCTCCATCACCAAGACCGATGACGACGGCTCCGCGCCGCTGATGTCCTACTGACGCGGCGGATGAGAATATGAAAGAGACAGCCAACAGGCTGTCTCTTTCATATTTTACTGCTGTGCACAGATTCGGCAGCGGCGTCCATAAAGGCGGCGATAACGCTCCAGACGTGCTCCTCCTGCCGGTATGCGAAGCGGATCTGGTATCTCCCGGCGTCGCCCAGATGAAATTTATGCAGCGACTGATACTGTGCTTCTGACAGCGCGGCTTTTGCAAGCATGACAGGGCAGAAGCAGAGGCCGATGCCTTTCAGGCACAGGGATAAAAGAAGCTCTACGTTATCGGCGGTCACGGCGGTGACGGGGCGGATGGAATTGGCGTCCAGCACCGAATAGCCGATCTTCCCGGCGATATCTTCGGGATTGCCGAGGACGAATGGGCAGGAGCCGAGCGCCGCGAATTCGCCGCGCTCCAGCTCCGCAATGACGCGCGCCTTATCGCCGCCGAAGCACTGCTCCAGCAGCTCGTCCGACGCCAATAATATAACGTCCTCCCAATAGAAATCGCGTAGGGCGATGCCGTCCCCGCAGGCTTCAAAGTTTGCGATGGCGATGTCGATATCGCCGCTGAGTATATCCTGACGGAGTCCGGCGTTGGTGTCCTCCTTGATGACGAGCTGTATCCCCGGATAGCTGCGGCGGAACCGCGCGATGATGTCCGGTATTATCGCGTGGGCGCGCGTCGCGGCGATGCCTATGCGCAGGGTTCCTCTGCGGTCGGCGCTGATGTCGCTGAAATCGCGCCTGAGCACATCGAGTCTGCGGAGAATATCGTTCGAGTATTTCAGAAATTCGTTTCCCGCATAGGTCAGAACCAGAGGGACACTGCGGATAAAGAGACGGCAGCCCAGCTCATTTTCCAGCGCGGCGATGCTTGCGCTGAGAGACTGCTGTGTGATGTGCAGCTTCGCTGCCGCTCGTGTGAAGTTCAGCTCCTGCGCCGCCGCGGCGAAGTATTCCATTTGAATCAAGGTCATACAAACGGCCACCCTTCGACAAATATACGCTGTGCAATCTACAATATATAACAGTTTGCACGCGTAATCAAGGGGTAATATAATACACCGTAATTGGTTTTGAAAGGGATATGGTGATGGAATACATTGCCCTTGGCTTGTTCTGCCTGTCGCTGCTCGTCTGCCTGATATCGGGGGCGTCGATAATCTTCGCGCTGGCGGCGGGGCTGGTCATTTTCTCGGTGTACGCGCTGCGCAAAGGCTTTACAATGCGGCAGGTCGCCGGATTCTCCGCGGCGGGCGTGAAAACCGTGAAGAACATTCTTATAAGCTTCTTCCTCATCGGAATGC
>CAVCWF010000149.1:3262-18729 GCA_963605945.1 Lachnospiraceae bacterium | reverse complement strand
GCACTTCTGTGTTTGTTTGTGTCAGGATGTGAAGAGGTTGTTTGCCGTAGAGGGAACTTGATAGCAAACCCCATTATACTGTCCGTCTGCTGCCTTAATGTCGTTGCAATTAGTTGTAGTGTCTATAAAAACATTTCCACCCAGACTTTTTATCTCGTACGGGCAAACATTTAGCTGATGGTTGGTTGTAAACTCGCAATCTCCCGCAATATTAGCGCTGAGTTCAAAGCTCTCAAAAATTGCATTGGGTTTCACATAGGTTTTTTTCATCTGAACTTCACGCTCCTTTCTCAGAACCAACGGCCAAACAAACCGCCGATCCAATCTCTGATCGGGCTGGACTCCTTAACGTTCAGAGTCGTTGTAATGGCTGCGCTCTTGCCAAGCTCATAGCTGCCCGCGATAACCGGAATCTCAACTAGACCAGACTCGTTGACAGGCATCATGTAAATGAACTCACGGTAGGTCACGCGCGGTGCGTTCCAGCCGCGGCCATTGCGCTCGGTGCGGGTGATGAACTTATCGTACGTCACGCCGTCAACAACGATGTAATCAACATCGGTGCTGGTCTTGACGGTGAGTATCGCACGGCCGCCCTTACGGACGTTCTTGCTCCACTCCCACTTGAGTTCGGGCTCGAAGGGCTCCTTTTCGGGCTCATCGGGCTCGGTGGGTTCCGGATCAACAGGCGCGGCAAACAGTGCACGCACAGCTGCGACTGCTTCTTCCGCATCGCTGTCGGTGAGTGCTTCAAGCTCTATCGTGCTCTTAGACGTATAGGTAATTTTGATGTTGGTCAGGGACAGAATAGCATCACCATTATTTATAATTGTCACCTGCTGTTCAGCTTTGCTCTCCGAGAATTTGTAGTACATCTCAGTTGCAGTAGCAATCTCAATCTCCTTGTCGCCAATGCTCATTTTCGCAGGATTCTCAGCAGTCGCATTCGGAGACTTTGCGCCGATCTGAACGGTGTCAATATACGTATTTGCGGGCAGCTTGAAGCTTATTGCCTGACCTTTTGCGAGGTAGACCTCGTTGTTCGGGCCAAAATTCTTATACTGCTCAACTGTAGCTGCTGCTGCACCATCGATAAACAATGCCGTGGCATTATCCTTATTAGTCTCGTTCTTATTTATGATCTCGGTGCGGAGCTCTATGTACTGCGGGTAGCCCTCCTTGTCCTGAGTGTAATCACTAGCGTTTTCACCCATCGGGTCATACACGCGGATAGCGTCGAGCCAGAAGCTGTACGAATTGTTTCGAGCATTGTCAAACAGGCCATCGTAGAACACTGTGATAACAGCGGTGTATTCGCCGTAATCCAGACCGGTTATCTTCATAACAGGAATCTGGTACAGCGTCTCCGCATTGTTGGTAACCTTCCAGCCTTCTCCCGTGTACTCATAGCCGAAATAATTGTCGACAATGTATTTCTTTATAGCCGTTCCTTCGGCAGTCTTGCCGGAATACACGCTGACAAGAATTGCGCCGGACTGGTTATTAGTCAGACTTATAACGTCGAAACCGGTACCCTTGAAGGTGAATGTCGCGGTCGGCCATGCATCATTATTAGCGTCCCATGTATCGGAAGCCATGGCACTATTAACAGTAACCTTTGAATATCCGTTCATGGAGTATTGGGTATTGCTTGCATACGCCGAATCGTAACCGTAAACACTGTCGCCAGCTTTTCCAAGCTCAGTAAGCGCCTGCCGTGCGTCCGAGTTATTGGGGGTAAGCTCCCAAATAGCGTCCTTTGCAGCGCCTTTACCATTATTAACCTGTGCGAAGTTGTCCTCGTAGTATACGCTGGTGGCAGGAACAACGTAAACAGTCCGCTGAATTGCTGCATCTCCATTGAACAGGAAAATAGGAATTGCTACCTTGTTATCTATGGTCTCTGTCAGAGTGTATGTTACGATCTTATTGGTCTTCTTGATCTCACCGTAACCATATTCACCCTCCCTATATACGAGAGTCCTGTCATTAGCAGCGAAAGATACATCGGAAACTTCATTAGTGATACCATAATCGTCGAACGGGATGTCAATCGGCAGACCGAAGTCAACAACGTAGGTTTTGCCGCCGTCGTTTTTGAGATTATAATGCAGTGTCAGAGTCTTTCCGTCCTCAGAAATCTCTGCTCTGATATACTCGTAAATGCCGCTCTTGTAAATGCCCGTTACGCCACGAACTTCTGTAAGATTCTTATTAATTGTTTGATTTACATTAGAACTGTTGGTAACGTATGCATCATCAGGCAGGTAGTCAGCATTCCCTTTAACATTGCTGCTCCAGTCATGTTTTTTGCCAATCACAGTGCCATCGGATGACTTCAGCGCAGTATCATACGTAGGAACATCCGTGCCTATGTAGGTCATAGCAATCTGGGTGCTGGTTATAAGCTGCCCCGCATTATCATCCCAATATTCAACATTAAGGTTGGTATCCTTTTTAACAGCCTCAAGATAAATAAGGACAAGTTTTGCAGTGTTCTTGGCCGTCCAACGTATGCCGTCGCCTGCCTTGCCATTGACCATCGGAGTAGTGCCTTCGGACTCGTTCCATACTTCAGTCTCGTCGTACCACTCACCACCGCTTTCAGTCGTCTTCTTCTCCCAAGTTATCTTTTTCCACGCCATGTTATAAGCTTCAGAATCATCATCGCGTGCGCCATCTGTAACGGTTATTTTGGAAATAGTATAGTCGCTGTTATTAACAGGGGCAACTATTCCTATATCTCTGCTACTTGCTGAAAAGTTATACATCAATGTCGAGCTATTCAGCATCTCATTTTCAGTCGGAGACACGGTGCCATCCGGGTAGACAACCGCCACAGTGAGGGCTACCTGATATACTTTGTTATCATAAGTTCCGTTTTTATATCCCCAGTCCTTTGTAAAGGTGGTAACTTCTTTAGTGACTTCTTGCTTCTGGAGATAATACGCTACAAGCTGATCAGTGCTCACAAAATAGTGCCATACGCCATCGACCGTTTTATACTGCCATGCGCCGCCACGATAGCGAACATGAGTCAGCGTCGTGCCATCAGAAGTCTCATCATCATCGGCGGTATCGGTCTGCTTGTTGTCAGCATCCAGACGCATTGCCTGCCAATAGTAAACCGTTTTAGTACCGTCAAAGAATGAGTACGCAGGACTGGGCGCAATTGTGGCAATCTCAATGCCTTCGTCATCCGTTGCTCCCGCAGTTGAAGTAGTTATGGTCTGGGTCTGATTACCAGTTGTTTTGCTTTCTTTATCATATACTTCATAGTTCGTAATCCAGTACTCAAGGGTAAGGCTATCAGAGGTCATTGCGCCGTCCGGTGCCTTATCAACGACGTTGATGGTGTACAGCGTGTCGCCGATCTTGCAGGTAGTAGTACCGACCTTGACGCCGGTGAAGGTGATGGTGGTCTGCTTCTCAGCGGCAGTTGTTTTCTTGGTGTAGAGATAAAGATATGTAGCAGTAGTTGTTGCGCTGAATCCATCATCATCTGTAGTCAAATAAGCAGTGTAGTTACCTAATATGCCATTATATGTATGTGAAAAAGCATAGCTGCCATTACTAGCATGAGGCTTCGCGTTTACAGCATTCTTGCCAGTTGCAAGTTTAAGGCTACCAGGACGAATATCGGTGTATGGATAAATATAATCTCCGGCGCTATTTCTTATATAATATGTGCCATCATTATTTTTTTCAAGAGTGATGGTTCTGGAATCGGGAATGTCAGTTGCACTAGGGTTTGGAGACACATAGAACGTATCCTCGCCTAGCTGCGCCCGTTCGTATGTAGTCTTAGTGCCAGAAGTTACTTTAGCGCTGACAGTTGCAATACCGTCAAGGTCAGCTTTATCAAATTCGCTGTAATCGCCGTCCTGATTATACTCTGTGCTGGTCTGGCCGACAGCAAGATCAACAGTTTTGTAATTCTTTATCTCCGGATCGGTCGGCTCAGTAGTCAGTTCTGGAGACGGGCTAGGATCAGGATCAACAGTCGCGCTGGCCTTGAACACATCCGTGTTGTTCGCGGCGAGGTCAGTAACCAACTGAGTTATCCTGCTTACCTCTGTGTCGTTGTATTCCGCACCGGGCGTGTCGCACCAGACGCAGAGCATGCATCCGACGGGATTGAGCTGCTTGTCGGTGCCGATTACTTTATCATACTTTATAGAATTGACATTCGCACTCGAAGATGCCCAAGAATATGTACCAGTTCCTCTTCCAAGGACATAGTACCAGTCACCATTGGTGTTGAGTATCTTATAACCAAGGTTCGATATAAAGTCTGCAGATACGGTAAGGGAATTGTCGTACGGAGCATTCCAGAAGCAGACTATTATATCCTTATCAAACGTGCCGGAATCCTCATCTTCGTTATAATAGAAGCCATCATTGAAGGCCATGGGGATGAGTCCCTCGCTCTTCACGATTCTGGCAATATTATTGACATAGGTAACGAAGTTCGCATAGCCGCCATTCTGCTGGAGATGGCCGAAGCCCATGCCGTATCTTGTTCCGTTAACACTTGTATCGTAATTCACAAATTTATCATTTGCGTATTCATCAGTACCTATATTGAAGAAGGTGCAGCCCATTTTCTTGAAGTAAGCTGCGTACTGCTTAACGAGTTCCTGCGTGAACTCTACGGCCTCGGTATTGTTAAGGTCGATAGTACGGGCAGAGTCATAGTACCTGACATTGCTGATACCAAGCTGCTCCATGCAGGTAATAATTGCGTTCATATGGCCGGGGCTGTTCAGCAACGGAATGATGGAAATATTGTTGTCTTTCGCGCACTTAAAGATTTCCTGCATGTCGGTCTCTGAAAGTTCGCCAGCATGGCTATATGTAGTATTGCCCTGTTTTATACCGTTATTGATATCTGCTCCGCTGTAAGTTTTACCAGAGCTTGTAGTGATGGTGTAGTTATCGTCAAGGAGGAAGCGCATTCCCTCGTTGCCGATAACAAGCTCAAGATGGGTATAATGGTTCTTAGCAATAAGCTTGATTATAGCCTCAATCTGTTCCGCGGTGAAATACTTACGCCCACAGTCGAGATGGAACACACGGAGGGGGTTGCTCGCGTCAAAGTTGTACGCAGGCGCATCAACAGCAGAAAGCGCGTTCAACGTAGTCTGAACGGCAATCTCGTCCTCTGCGGCGAAGGTATCTTCCTCGTTCGGCTCCTCGTCGGTCGGCTCGTCCATGGGGTCTTCTTCCGGTTCCTGCGTAGGCTCCTCGGAAGGCTCCGACGGAGCTTCAGTCGGCTCCGACGAAGGTTCAGGCTCCTGCACAGGCTCTTCACTCACGACAGGCTCAACCACCGTCTCGTCCGCAAACGCGGCCATGGGCAGCAGGCTGAACACCATTGTCAGCGTCAGAAGCCATACAAGAAGACGCTTCGCATTCTTACTCGTTCTGGTTCGGTTCATTTTATCCTCTTCCTTTCCCTGAAAGTTCGGGTAATGGGTCCTCGACCCAGTTTACATAAATCTGACAACAGTCAGTGCTATTTTACAGATTCATATTTTACTGCATTTACCATGCGATTGCAAGATATTTTTTCAAGTTTTTCGATAAGTTTTTTCGCGGCCGCGTCGCGCGCTGTATAGCCGCGCCGCGTTTGGGAAAAAATGTTTCGTATGGTGGGGCAATCGGTGGGCGGTGTCAAGGAAACCTCTGTCATTCTCCCTAAATGGACTAGGCGGCAAATTAATGAATCGTGGTATGCCGCCGTCGCGGAACCAGTGACAGATGTCACTGGTCGTGGGAATCCGTCTCTTTATCCAGACAGCCGTATGTTTACGTCTGACGTAAGGGGGAAACGGATTGCCACGTCGCTTTGCTCCTCGCAATGACAGGGGGGTGGGGTGGTGCGATCTGTCTTTTCCGCTCTGCTCGTATCTTGGCTCCCTTGTGTAAAGGGAGCTGGCGCGAAGCGACTGAGGGATTGCCCGCGGCGACGTTGGATGCGGATTCGCCCGAAAACGGCGCTTATCTCGGTCTCTGCTGCGCAATCCCTCCGGTTCGGCTCACGCCGAACCACCTCCCTTTACACAAGGGAGGCGCTTCGCGGGCAAAGGATTGGCGTGGGTACTGTCTTTTAAACCCTGCTCCAAACTCAGCTCCGGCGACCCCTCAGGCGCTATCGCGCCAGCTCCCCTAGAAGGGGCGCCAAGAGGCGGGTGCGGCGATTTGGGCGGCTGGTAGGGGCGCGGGATTTTCTCTCCCTCAGTCGGTTGCCGCCGACAGCTCCCTCGTCAGAGGGAGTCAAGTCAATAACTATTCTGCGGTGTGACCGCATGGAGGATCTACATGGACAACTTCAATTCAGGGCTTTACATCCCCGGCGACGGGCTTTTCGACTTTGCGGCGGCATCGGCCAAGCTGCTGCGCCCTGACGGCGAATGCTCAGGACGCGACGAGGCCGCGCTGCTCCGCCGCAGCATGGCCGCGATACGGCGCTGCCACAGCCTGATCTCACGCCGCTACGGCGCGAAAAGCTCCGTCCCCGCCGCGTTTGAATGGATCATGGACAACTTCTACATCATCGAACGCGAGGGAGCGAGCGCGTCGGCGGCGCTCCGCCGCGCGCGAAGACTGCGTGCCGCCGACGGCGGGAGCATGATCGGCGAGCTTTGCCGCGCTCTGGTGCGCTCCGGCCGGGGTGAAGTGACCGAGGAGCGCTGCCTCGAATTTCTGCGCGGATTCCAATCCGTCACGGCGCTGCGCCGCGCCGAGCTATACCTCTTCCCCGCCGCGCTTCGCGCCGCGCTGATCCACGGCGTTGCCGCGGTTTGCCGCGCAATGGAGTTCGCCGACGGCAGCGACGAATACGCCCCCGCGCTCGAAGCTTTATTCGGCGCGCTGCGGCTGTTCGCGGTGCTCGACCTCGAAAATCTCCTCGACAGCGCCGACATGACCGCCGAGGCGCTGCGCGCTGACCCCGACGGAGTATTTCAGCGCATGGACAGCGCGTCGCGCGGGGAGTACCTGCGGCGCATCGAATATCTGAGCCGCCGCGAGGGCGTGGAGGAGCACATATACGCGCGCAGGCTCGTCAAGAAAGCCCGCGCCGAGGGGCGTCACGCCGGGTTCTACCTCTTCCCCGAACCGAAGCCGTCGCGCGGGCGCGGGTATATTGCGGCGAATCTGCTGCTGACGCTGTTCATCTCGCTGTGGCTCGCGTTCCGCGTGGGCAGCGCGGCGGCGGGCGTTCTCCTGCTGCTGCCGGTGTCGGAGCTGGTGAAGGGGCTTATCGACTTTGTCCTGCTGCGGCTGCTCCCCGCGCGGCGTATGCTGCGGATGGACGCAGAGCGCGGCGTGCCGCCTGAGGGGCGGAGCATCTGCGTTGTGTCAGCGCTGCTGACCGACGCCGACAGCGCGCGAGCCGCAGCGGCGGAGCTTGAGCGGCTGCGGCTCGCCTGCCGCCGTGAGGGCGCGAATCTGATGTTCGGCGTGCTCGCCGATCTGCCTGCGGCCGATGCGCAGTCCGCGCCCGGCGACGAGGCGATAGTCTCGGCGGCCGCGGCGGAGATAAACGCGCTGAACGCGAAGTACGGCGGCGGGTTCTATCTGTTCACGCGTGAGCGCGAATTCGACGGCGAGCGCTGGAGCGGCCACGAGCGCAAGCGCGGCGCGCTGCTGGAGCTTGCGAAGCTGCTGCTTGACCGCGAGTCGGCGCTGCATGTGACGGGCGACCGCGATTTTCTCGCGGCGACGAAGTATATAATCACGCTCGACAGCGACACGCGCATATATCCGGGCGCGGCGGGCGAGCTGATCGCCGCGATGCTGCATCCGCTCAACCGCGCGAAGATCGACCCGAAGCGCCGCGTGGTGGTTTCGGGCTACGGCGTGATCCAGCCGCGCATAACGACGGAGCTTGCGAGCGCCGCGGCGACCGATTTCTCGCTCATTTTCTCCGGCGGCGGGGGCAGCGACCCATACGGCACGGTCTGCGGTGAGCTGTATATGGACGCGTTCGACTGCGGAGGCTTCGCGGGCAAAGGCATCATCGACGCGCACGCTCTGCTGGAATGTACCGGCGAGCGCTTCCCAGACGGGCGCATCCTCAGCCACGACGCGCTGGAGGGCGCGTTTCTGCGCGGCGGGTACATGGGCGACGCGGAGTTTGTTGACAGCTTCCCGGCCAAGCCGCTGTCATACTACAAGCGCCTGCACCGCTGGGTGCGCGGCGACTGGCAGAACGCGCCGTGGCTGTTCGCAGCCGGGCGCGCGCTGCGGGACATCGACCGCTGGCGGCTGTTTGATTCGCTGCGGCGTTCGCTCGTGCCTCCGATGACGGTGCTGGCGATGGCGCTGGGCTTTTTCCTGCCGGGGCGCGGACTCGCGGCGGCGGGCTGGGCGGCGCTGCTCGCGCTGCTGAGCCGTCTGACGATCTCACTGACCGAATGGAGCCGGAACGAGCCGAAGCACCGTCACGCGCGCATACTCAGCGGCGTCGGTGGGGCGCTGGTCGAGTGCTTCATCCGCCTGTGGCTGCTGCCGTACGAGGCGTGGGTCTGCGCGTCAGCGATATGCACGGCGCTCTGGCGGATGCTTGTTACCGGGCGCGGGCTGATGCAGTGGCAGACCGCCGCGCAGAGTGACCGCGAGGGCGCGGGGCTTTTGCAGTACCTTATAAAAATGTGGCCGGTCGTCGCCCTCGGGGCGGCGCTGCTGGTCTTTTCCCCGGTGATAATCGGCAAGTCCGCGGGACTTATGTGGCTGTTGTCCCCGGCGGCGCTCGCCGCGCTCGCGCTCCCGGCCTACCGCAGCGAGGATATCACCGACGCGGACCGCGAATATATCCGCGCGGCGGCGGCCGGGTCATGGCGCTATCTGCAGGATTTCTCCACGGCGGAGGACAACTTCCTGCCGCCGGATAATTTTCAGGAGCAGCCGCCCGTGGGCACGGCGCACCGCACATCGCCGACGAACATCGGCTTTGCGATGGCGGCGGCGGTCGCGGCCTGCGACATGGATATAATTACGTGCGGGGACGCGGCGGGGTACATTGCCCGCGCCGCCGCGACGCTTGAAAAGATGCCGCGCTTCATGGGGCACTGGTACAACTGGTACGACACGCGCACGCTCCTGCCGCTGACCCCGGCGTTCATCTCCACCGTTGACAGCGGGAATCTGCTCGCGGGGCTTATCGCCTGCATCGGCGCACTGCGCGAATGGGGCATGGACGCGGATGCGGACAGGCTCGCGGCGCTCGCCGCGCCCATGGACTTTGCTCCGCTCTACGATGCGCGGCGCGGCCTGTTCTATATCTGCTACGACTGCGCGAACGACCGCCCCGCGGGCGGGTGGTACGACCTGATGGCGAGCGAGGCGATGCTGACAAGCTATATCGCCGTTGCGAAGGGCGACGTGCCGGTGAAGCACTGGCGGCGGCTGAGCCGCGGTCAGCTTCAGAAGGACGGCTACTGCGGGCTTGCGAGCTGGACGGGTACGATGTTCGAATACCTGATGCCGGAGCTGTTTCTGCCGCTGTACCGTGACAGCCTGCTGTACGAAAGCGGCAAATTCTGTTTCTACGCGCAGAAGCGCCGCCGCTTCGCGGGCAAGCCGTGGGGCATGTCCGAAAGCGCGTACTATTCGCTTGATCCCGCGCTCAGCTACCGCTACAAGGCGCACGGCTGCCCGGCGCTCGCGCTCAAGCGCGGGCAGGACGCGGACATGGTCATCTCGCCGTACAGCAGCTTTCTCGCGCTGGTGCTTGAGCCGGAGGACGCGGCAAAGAACCTGCGGCGGCTGGAGCGCTTCGGCGCGTTCGGGCGCTGGGGCTTCATCGAGGCGCTGGACTTCACGCCGGGGCGCTGCCGCCGTGACGACGGCGAAAAGGTGCGCTGCTACATGGCGCATCATGCGGGCATGAGCGTTATCGCGGCGGCAAACGCGGTCTGCGGCGGCAGCATACAGCGCCGCTTCATGGCCGACGGCGCGATGGCGGCGTATTCGCTGCTGCTGAAGGAGCGCGTACCGGACGATTCGACCGTCATCCGCCGCGACAGCAGCGACTCACCGGAGCGCCCGCCTCGGCGCGGCGACGCGCATTGGCAGCTTCGCGGCGAGGACGGCGCGGAGAGCTTCACTGCGCTGTCAAACGGCGTATACAACCTGCTCTTCTCGTCGAAGAACACCTCCCGCGCGGTCTGCGGCGGCGTGTGCGTCTACGATTTTCCGGGCATCCGGATATCGCTGCACGGCACGGATGCGGACTCCGCGCCGTGGGACGGATTATGGGAGTTGGGCGAGGAGCACGGCCGCGCAAGCTTTGAGCGCGGCGGCCTGAGTGTCTCCGCCGGCTGTTTCGTCGCCGCCGGGGAATACGGCGAGGTGCGCGACGCGACGCTGCGCGCGGATCGCGCCATGCGCGGCAAGCTAGTCTTCAGCTTCACGCCGATACTCGCGCCTTTATTAGATTATGTAAACCATATTGCCTTTTGGAAGCTCGGCATTTTCGCAGAGCGCGAGGGCAACGCGCTGATACTGCGGCGCTGCCGCCGCGGTTCGCTGCCGGAAAAATGGCTCTGCGCCGCGCTGAGCGAGGACGCGGAGCTGAGCGCGGGCGACGCCGCGCTCCCCGGCTGGCTTTCCGCACCTAAGGTCAGCGCAAAAATAAAATTTTCGCTCGCGCCGGACGCAGCGAAGACCGTCCGTCTCACGCTCTGTCTCGCCGGCTCGCGCGCGGAAGCGCTTGACGGCGCGCTGCGTCTGCTGGCTGCCGGCGAGCTTGACCGCGGCAGCATGTGCTCCGCCGCGGCGGCACTTACAGGCATGAGCGGAGATGAGACCGGGGCGGCAATGGCTATGCTCCCGGCACTGATAGAAAATCCGCTGCACGAGGCCGCTCCGCGCCGGGAACTGTGGCGCTGCGGCATATCGGGCGATCTGCCGCTGATATGCTGCGAGGGGCGCGCGCAGGAGGCGGAGCCGCTGCTGCGGCAGTTCTGTCTGCTGAAAAGCTGCGGCGTTGACGCCGACCTCGTATATCTCAGCCCTGAGCACGGCGAATACCAGCAGCCGCTGCTGCGGCGCATCGAACGCCTGCTCGCCGAATATTCGCTTGAAGCGCTCATCGGCGCGCGGGGCGGCGTGCACTTCGCGCCGCTTGACGCGCTCGGCACGATATCATCCCGCGCGGCGGTGATGATCGGGCAGGCAAGGCCGGAGCGCGCTCCCCTGCCCGCCCCTGAGCTGAGCGCGCCGCGCGTTCCGGAAGCCGTACCGGAAATGTTCCGGGAGAATATGAAATTCGGCTTCACCGGACTGCCGGGGCGCTGCTGGCAGAATATTCTCACCAACGGCAGCTTCGGCTGGATCGCCGCCGACTGCGGCATGGGCGGCATGTGGTACAAAAACGCGCGCGAAATGCGCATAAACCACCCCGCCGGGGACATCCGCTCCACTGCGGGGACGGAGCGGATATGGCTCGAAGCGGACGGGCGGCGCGTCAGCATCTTTGACGCGAACGACGGCTGCACCTGCACCGTCGAATATGCTCCGGGCACGGCGCGCTGGGAAAAGCGCATCGCCGGGCGCAGCGTCACGACCACCGGCTTCATCCCCCACGGCATCGACGCGCGCGTCCTGATAATCGAGGGCGCGGCGGGTCTGCCGCTGACATGGTCGCTTGAGCTTTGCATGGGCGCGGCCGACGGCGCGTCGGTCGTATGCGGGAGCGAAAACGGCGTGTTCACCGCGGAGAACCCGGAGAGCTACTACCCCGGCCTTGTCTTCCGCGCCGCGGCAAACGTCGGCGCGCGCATCGGCACGGACTTTTTGCCCGCCGGGATGTGCATGGCGCTCAATTGCCCGGAGACGCTGGTTCTGGTCTGCGGATGCTGCGAGACGGAAGCTCTTTCAGAATTATGTAAACCAGTTGCCGCACGCGCTGCGCTCAGATCCGTGCGCAGCTACTGGGACGCGCTGCTCAAGCGCTTTTCCGTACACGGCGCGGGCGCGGCTCTCGACCGCTATCTCAGCGGCTGGGGCGCATATCAGGCCATCGCCTGCCGCCTTGAGGGGCGCAGCAGCCTGTACCAGAGCGGCGGCGCGATCGGCTTCCGCGATCAGCTTCAGGACAGCGTGAATCTGCTGTTCATCAGCCCCGTTTACGCGCGCGAGCGCATCCTCGACGCCTGCCGCCATCAGTATATCGAGGGCGACGTCATGCACTGGTGGCACCCGCACCCCGACGGCGACAAGGGCGTCCGCACCCGCTGCTCCGACGATCTGCTGTGGCTGGTCTGGGCACTGTGCGAATATGTCGAAGCGACCGGGGATATGGAGATATGCGGGCTTGAAGAATATTATGTAAACTCGTCTCTTCTCGGCACAGCGGAGCGCGACAGATATGAGACTCCGGAGCCGTCAGGACAGAAGGCCAGCGTACTCGACCATGCGAAGTCCGCGCTTGAATGCTGCATCGCGCGCGGCTTCGGCGAGCACGGCCTGCCGCTGATGGGCAGCGGCGACTGGAACGACGGGCTGGACGACAGCGGCGGCGAAAGCCTGTGGCTGGGCTGGTTCTTCGCACACTGCGCGAATCGCTTTGCCGCGCTGCTTGATAAGTTATGTAAACCAAACGCCGCGCGCTACGCGGAATTCGCGCGCAAGGCGGCGAGCGCCGCAGACGAGGGCTGGAACGGACAGTGGTACCTGCGCGGATATCTGGCCGACGGCGGCGCGATGGGCGGCGTGGAGCGCATCGACTCCATCGCGCAGAGCTGGGCGGTGCTGTCCGGTATGGCGGACGCCGCGCGGGCGCGGACGGCGGTTGAGTCTGCATTATGCAAACTAGTCGACGCCGAACACAGCCTTGTCCGACTATTCACGCCGCCGTACTCGCCCGACGAGCGCTACCCCGGCTATATCTCAAGCTACGGCGAGGGCTTCCGCGAAAACGGGGGGCAGTACACGCACGGCGCGGTATGGCTCGCGATGAGCTGCTACGCCTGCGGCCTGCCCGATTCCGGGCGGCAGCTGCTGGAGATGATCCTGCCCGAAAACCTCGACCCGGCGCGCTATCAGGCGGAGCCTTTCGTCCTCGCCGCGGATGTATACTCCGCCGCAGGGCACGAGGGCGAGGCCGGCTGGAGCTGGTACACCGGCTCTGCGGGCTGGTATCTGCGCGCCGCCGCGGAATGTATGCTGGGGCTGCACCTGCGCGGCGGCAGGCTGTATATCGAGCCGCCCGCGAACGCGCCATGCTGCCGCATACGCTGGGTCGATTTTCACGGCGCGGCGCACGATATCGAATACACCGGCCGCGGCGTGCTCACCGACGGCAAACCGTACGACGGCGGCGGGATAGGCTGAGAAAAAAAACTACCACTTTTTTCAGCGCCGTGATATAATATTTATAATAGTATAAAATTGCGAACGGAGGCGTTTTATGGAGATAAAGAGAAGCGAAATAATGCCCGGCGTGAATCTGGCGTACCTCTGGTCTGACAAATTCAAGACCTCGTGCATGAGTCTGACGCTGCTGACGCAGCTTCAGCGCGACACCGCCTCCATGAACGCGCTCATCCCGCTCGTTCTGCGCCGCGGCACGACCCGTTATCCGGACATGGAGGCGATCTCCGCCCGGCTGGACGAGCTGTACGGCACGGCAATAGAGCCGGTCGTCCGCCGAATAGGAGAGATACAGTGCCTCGGCTTCTACGCCAGCATCCCTGAGGAGGAATACCTCCCCGGAAATAACGGCGTGCTCGAACAGGCGACGGCGCTGCTCGGCGAGCTGCTGCTCTCCCCCGCGACGCGCGGCGGGCTGCTGCTGCCGAAATATGTGGACAGCGAACGTGAAAAGGCCGAGGACATCATCCGAAGCCGCGTCAACGACAAGCGCTCGTACTCCGTCGCGCGGTGCATCGAGGAGATGTGCTGCTATGAGGATTTCGCCGTCGGCCGCTTCGGCAGCCTTGACGATATGCGCGCCGTGAACTACAAAAAGCTCACCAAGCAGTACCGCGCGCTGTTGCAGACCGCGCCCATCGAGATATTCTACTGCGGCAAGGCATCGGAAAAGCAGCTTGTCTCCGCCCTGCGCGACGCGCTGGCGACTCTGCCGCGCGGCGAGCTGGATTACGACATCGGCACCGACGTGCGCATGAACTCCGTCGAGGCGGAGCCGCGCTATGTTGAGGAAGAGCTGGACGTGACTCAGGGCAAGCTCGTCATGGGCTGGCGTCTCGGCGAGTGCATGGACGAGCCGGACTATCCCTCGCTCTATGTGTTCAACTCCGTATTCGGCGCGGGCGCGACGTCGAAGCTGTTCGTAAACGTGCGCGAAAAGCTCAGTCTTTGCTACTACGCAAGCTCCATGCTCGACCTGCACAAGGGGCTGATGCTCATCGCGTCCGGCATAGAATTTGAAAACTTTGCCGTAGCGCGGGACGAGATATTCGCCCAGCTCGACGCGGTAAAGCGCGGCGACATCACGGACGAGGAGCTTGAAGCCGCGTGCTCCTGCGTCGCCTCCGATCTGCGCTCGCTGACCGACAGTCAGGGCGAGTTGGAGGGCTTCTATCTCTCGCTCGCGCTCGACGGGCTTGACTGCAGCCCGCTTGAGCTTGCGGAGCTGTGCGAGGAAGTCACGAAGCAGGACGTCATGGACGTCGCCAACAGTGTCGAATGCGACATGATCTATTTTTTGAAGGGCAGCGGTTCCGGGGAGGACGAGGATGACGATGCAGAGGCATGATTACCCGAATATAGGCGAAACGCTGTACAGCGCCGAGCTTCCGAACGGACTTCAGTTACGCGTCGTCCCGAAGAAGGGCTTTGCGACGTTCTACGCTGCCTTCGCCGCGAATTACGGCGGAGCCGACCGGCGCTTCGAGCTGGACGGCGAGACTATCGACACCCCGGCGGGCGTGGCGCATTTCCTTGAGCATAAGATGTTCGACCTGCCGGACGGGGACAGCGCGATGAATCTCCTCTCCGCAAACGGCGCGGAGCCGAACGCTTTCACCTCCAGCGACATGACCTGCTACTATTTTCAGTGCACAAAATCCTTTGAGGAGAACCTGCGCCTGCTGCTGCATTTTGTCTCCACTCCGTATTTCACACCGGAGACGGTGCAGAAGGAGCAGGGCATAATCGCGCAGGAAATTCTCATGGGCGAGGATAACCCCGGCATGGCGATATACTATCAGCTTCTCCGCCAGCTCTACGCGCGCCACCCGATACGCGACCGCGTCGCGGGAACGGTAGAGAGCATTGCCGGCATCACGGACAAGACACTGTACGACTGTCACCGCGCGTTCTACGCGCCGTCGAATATGGCGCTGTGCGTCGAGGGCGACGTTGACCCCGAAAGGATATACGCCATCGCGCTTGAAGCCCTGCCGCAGGAGCGGATGCCCGTCCCGCACGCGGACTACGGCGAAGCGGAGGATCTGCTGCCCGCGGAGTGCTTCGCAAGCCGCGAAATGCCC
>CAVCWF010000149.1:0-3252 GCA_963605945.1 Lachnospiraceae bacterium | reverse complement strand
GGTCGCTCAGCTCGCACTGCGTCTTCTGGCGGGCGGCTCGTCGCCGTTCTACGCAAGGCTCTACGCCGAGGGGCTGCTCTGCCGCGACTTTGACTACGAGGTCGATTTCGCCGCCGGTACCGGAACGGTCATCTTCGGCGGAGAGAGCCAGCAGCCGGAGCGTGTGCTGGAAGAGCTTAAAGCCGAGGCCGCGCGGATATCCACCGAGGGCTTTGAGCCGGAGCGCTTTGAACGCGCCAAACGTGCGTCCTTCGGCGCGCGGCTGCGCGGGTTCGAGGATTTCGACAATGTGTGCGTTTCGCTCGCAGGCGCAGCCTTCGACGGATACGACGCTTTCGCGGCTCCCGCAGTTCTGAGCGAAGTCACCGCCGACGAGTGCGCCGCGTTCATCTACGAAAATCTCGCTCCGGAGCGGCTTGCAATATCCATCATCACACCACCGAGGAATTAATATTATGTCAACCATTCTTACAGCAGCCTTTCAGACTATTCAGCGGGATTCCGCCATCTGCTTCCCGATGCTTGGGAACCTTACCATTGATCCGCCGTCATACTTTACGGTGTTCGGCTTCAAGATCTACTTCTACGGCGTCATCATAGCCCTCGGCTTCATCCTCGGCATAATTTGCTGCACACGCATCTGCGCGCGCTTCGGCATCAAGGAGGACGACATGTACGACGCCATCCTCGTCATCATCCCGACGGCGATAATCGGCGCGCGGCTCTACTACGTGCTCTTTGAGCTTGACCATTACCTTGCAAACCCGTCGGAGATATTTGCCCTGCGTGACGGCGGTCTCGCCATCTACGGCGGCGTCATCGCCTGCATTTTCGCGCTGTGGCTGGTCTGCCGCCACAAGAAGATCCCGCTGCCCGCGATGCTGGACGTCATCGTTTTCGGCCTGCTCATCGGGCAGATCATCGGCCGCTGGGGCAACTTTATGAACCGCGAGGCTTTCGGCGCGGAGACGGACGTGTTCTGCCGCATGGGACTCATAAGCCCCGACGGTACGACCATATACGTGCACCCGACCTTTCTGTATGAAAGCCTGTGGAACCTCGTATGCCTGATCTTTCTGGCGGTCTGGGTCAAGGCCGGGAAGCGCCGCTATGACGGGCAATGCATCCTCATCTACTTTTTCTGGTACGGTATAGGCCGCGCGTGGATAGAGGGTCTGCGCACCGACAGCCTGTACATAGGCAGTACCGGTATCCGCGTATCACAGGCGCTGTCAATGGCGCTTGCTTTGATATCATTCATTCTGCTTGTGGTCAACGCCCGCAGGCAGCATAAGCCTGAGGAGCTGTACGTCAACCGCGTCGCGGCGGCCGGTACGGCGGCCTCGGAGAGTCCGGCAGAAGAAACAGAATCCAACAAGGAGGAATAATTAAAATGGCAGATTACAAAGACATTATTTCCGGTACCATCAACTCGATAGTCGGCAAGGTGAAGGAAGTCGCCGAGAGCGGCGCCGTGCGCGACATCTATGAAAACGGCGCGAGCCGCGCCAAGTCCTACGGCCGCATCGCGAAGCTCGCTCTTGAGCTGAACGGCGAGAACGAGGAGCTCAAGCGCGTGTACACCGAGATCGGCCGCCTGTACTACGAGCAGGCCAAGGACGCCCCGGAGGGCTTCTTCGCGCCGCTGTTCGCTCAGGCCGAGGAGATCTGCGGCCGCATCGCCGACAAGGAGGACGAGATAAACTCCCTGAAGGCCGACGTCGCCGCGGCGACCGGCTGCGACGGGGCGGACATCGACGTCGAGATCGGCGAGTTTGACGATTTTGACAACATCGTTGACGCGACTGAGGACGATGGCAAGAACGAGTAAATCAGAAATAAGCTCCGTTTATGCGGAGCTTATTTTGAAATTATATTGATTGAAATGATATACACATGCAAATACGTCTCCCCGCTCGGCACGATCACGCTCGCCGGAGACAACACGGCGCTGACCGGACTGTGGTTCGACGGACAGCGGTATTTCGGCAGCACCCTGCCCGCCGATGCAGTGGAGGGTCGTTCCCCTGTCTTTGACGAGGCGCAGCACTGGCTTGACATCTATTTTTCCGGTCGGCAGCCGGATTTCACCCCGCCGCTGCGCTACGGCTCCACGCCGTTTCGCAGGATAGTCTGCGATATAATGCTCTCCATACCGTACGGGCAGACGATGACCTACGGCGAGATCGCGCGGCGCGCCGCGGCGGAGCTTGGGCGCGGGTCGATGTCGGCGCAGGCGGTGGGCGGCGCGGTCGGGCATAACCCGATATCCATTATCATCCCCTGCCACAGAGTCACCGGCACAAACGGAAGCCTGACCGGGTACGCGGGCGGGCTTGACCGCAAGGTACGGCTGCTGGAGCTTGAGGGGGCGGACATGAGCGGTCTTTTCGTCCCCGCGAGGGACGCGGCGCTATGAAAGGAAAAGATATGGTAGTTTCTGAAGCAATTGAAAAAATGATTGCCTTTTACAAAGGCAACATACACGATATTGACCATTTTATCAAGGTCTGGGCGTACGCCCAGACCATCGGCGAGCTTGAGGGGCTGGACGCCCACACGCAGGAGGTCTTGGAGCTGGCCGCCGTAATACACGACATCTCCTGCCCGCTCTGCCGCGAGAAATACGGCAAAGCGCCCGGAAAGCTTCAGGAGCAGGAGAGTCCCCCGCTGGTGGCCGAATTCTTCGAGGGGCTGCCCGTTGCGAAGGAGGACGTGGAGCGCATATCGTGGCTCGCAGCGCACCACCACACCTATACGGATGTGGACGGGCTTGACCACAGAATACTGCTCGAAGCGGATTACATAGTCAACGCGGCGGAAAATTCCCTCTCGCGCGCCTCGACCGAGAGTGCGAAGGAAACCGTCTTCCGCACCGCGTCCGGAACCCGTCTGCTCGACTCTATATTTCATAACTGAAACAGGACGGTTTTTGCATACAAATAAAGACATATTTAAAAGAAATACAAAATCACCTTTTGAAAAATATAATAGTCATAAGCAGACAACACCTACATGGGTTGGGTGTTGTCTGTTTTTGTACATTTATCCCATACAAAATTATTTTTATCAGTGCGAGCTATTCTGCTTAAAAGCTTTCATTGAATCACCATTTGCCAGTTAATCAGCAAGAATCTCGCCTTTATGTTTTCGCAATATCTTGCGAAAACGAGTCACATTCTCGGCTAATTTGTTGACATTTTTTCTTTTTTGTGTTATTCTGTGATTGGTTATTAATGGGAGGTGCAATGT
>CAVCWF010000148.1:0-4970 GCA_963605945.1 Lachnospiraceae bacterium | reverse complement strand
GCGTCCACCTCCTTACGCCTGACTGACGGCATCAGTCAGTGCCGGACTCTCCCGCAGGATATCCAGCAGCCCGGCCATGCCGGTCAGCGAGGCTGTGAACCACTTGCGTATTCCGTCTATATCCCGCATGTCAATCGCGTTGGGGACGTTCGCAAACACATAGCCCGTGTTGAGCGCCAGCGTCAGTTCACCGCCGCGCAGGATAAGCCCACCCACCTTGCCGTTATTCGCAAACTCCTCCAGCCTTCGCACAAGAGCGCGCAGTTGCGGCGTTACCTGTTCATCCGCAGGCTGCCCGTCCGCGTTGCGCGCGGCGAAATGCTTGCGGAATACGGCGGGGTCTGTCAGATCGCCGCCCTTCCGCTCCTGAAACTGCTCGTTGAGCGCGATGTCCATGCCCGGAGCGCAGATATCCCTGCAGCGTAGGACGACGCCGCGAAACAGCGTTTCGCTTCTGGTCATCCAGTTGTCGTTATCGGGGCCGGAGCGCTCCTCAACCGTGCGGCTCAGCTCGACATTTGCGGCAGAGAACCGCAGGCCGTTGTGTTCGCCCTCGTGAAAATCCTTGACGCTGCACCCCGTCCACTCGATGCCGATCATCCCAACGTTTTTCAGGAACCGATCGTCTATCGGCAGCTCCGGCTTCTCCGGTTCCTCGCCGAAAAAGCGCTTCAGCTCCGCGTCGAAATATCCGCCCAGCTGCTGCCATATCATGGCATTTTTCTTTTTCTGCGCCGGGAGCGCGATCAGGAGCAGCAGCGCCACGCCGCTGAACCCCAGAATCAGCACCACTACCAAGTCATGCAGCACGAACGCCAGCACACAGCCGGCAATGACGCAGAGCGCGCCCAGAAGTATGCCGATGCTCTCCGCGGCCTGATACCGCCCAAGCTTCTTCGACAGCTCCGCGTCGGTCATTTTATCATTCATTCGCTCTCACCTCACCAGCAGACGCTGAAATACAGGCAGGCGTACGGATCAAGCGTGTCGAGCTCCGTGATGCAGCCTTCGGGGGAAATGCTGTCAAGCTGCATACGCTTGGCGGTGTCCCTGTAATTGTCCGGCTGCGGTGCGGCGGCAAAGACGAGGCCGTCGTAATCCTCCGGCATGTATACGACATAGCTCTTGGTAAGCACCATCGCCCAGTCGCCGACGTTGTACTGCCAGTCATTGGAGTAGGCAAACTCTATCATATAGCTGCTGCCCCGCCAGTTTACGGTGTGAACATAGTAGTTGTCACCGCGCTCGCTGTTGTCATAGGTTGTCGCCGTGGTGAGCCACATGCCGGTGTAGGCATCGTACAGTTCGCTGTTGGTATTGGTGATGTACTGCTGCTCGTAATACGGTATAGAGCTGCCGGGGATATAGCAGACGGCGTCAAACTGAAGCTCGCGGATGCCGTCGTGCGTGTAGTCGTAGCCCTTTATGACCTCCCAGTAGCAGTCGCCGGTGCTGTACCCGTCGCCAAGCCCGGAATAGCAGCACACGCCGTTTTCAAGCAGGTAGCTGCCCATGTCCATCTCGGCATTTATCTCAAGCCCGCAGCGGGAGAAATACGGTTCGGTTGACATAATCTCTTCTACGGGCAGGAGCAGGCCGCCGTTTTCGCTGTCTATCAGCTCACCGTCGTCCGTGCGGTCAAGTCGGAGCACGTCATTGCTGCCGTCAAGACTGAGTGTCACGCCGCCCTCGTCGACAAGCAGCGTGCCGTATTCGAGCACATCCTCCTGATCGTTCACGGACTCCCACGTCGCGTCGTCATATATCCTGAGCCATAGGTTTTCGCCCTGATACTCCCAGAGGCCGACGTACTCATAGATGTCACCGCCGTCTATCGTGACGGTGGATAGATCCTCGCGGAACACATAGCGCTCCACCGGATCCCATATCCATATCAGCTCCGTGAGGTCGTTGTTCTCATGGATGAAGCTGACGAGAACGTCGCTCTCGCCGTCGCCGTCAATATCTTCGAAGGAGATGGCGTTGAAGGCCTGCTCCGCGTCGGGCACCTCCATCGGGAACAGCACGCTGTCAAACAGCACCTGCTCCGGCAGATCGCGGTAAAACGCCGCGCTGGTCGGGCCGACCGTGACCAATACGTCCACGCTCTCACCGTCGTGGGTGATTGTGCCGCTGCCCGCGACAACGCCGCTTACGCGCCAGTCGTCCCCCGCGATGTCGTCCGTGCTTCCGCCGCAGGCCGCCATACTCAGGCAGAGAACAGCCGCCAGCAGGAGCGCTAAAAGCTTTTTCATTTTACTCATTGTTTTCATTCTCCCTTTCCGTCACTCCATCAGGTAATATTCGCCCTCGTCACCCCAGATGAGGACGCCGTTATCGAACTCAAACACGCGGTACGACAGGCCGTCGTACATGGTGGAGTCCGCGTAATAGGTGCTCACCTCGTCCTCGGAGTATGTGAATATGCCGCAGTCTATCTCTTCGGCCTCTTCGCCCGCAGTGCGCCGGTACCAGCTCCAGTCTCCGTCGCCGTCGATAACTATGTACATCTCGGCGGCAAGGTCGCCGTCATAGTACCAGATGCCCTCAAACTCCGAGACGTTCCGCTGGCACAGCTCGGAATTCCAGCTGTAAAAAGGCTCGCCGTCCCCGTCTTGGGTCTGGCCGCCGTTATCGCCGTTTTCATACCAGATGTACTCCATCCCATCGCCGTAGTTGAAGTAGCCGAAAACGGTGCTGTACAGTCTGCCGTCGTCCTGTACCACAAGGCGGCCGCCGGAATCGTCCACACTGCTGTAAGCGTACACGCCGCCCCACTCAGGCTCGTATCTGAGGTAGCCGTAGTCCGCGATGTCCTCGCCGTACCAGAGCGTCCAGTCGCCGTCGGCGTCGATCTCGATGTAGTCGTAATCGTTGTTCGCCTCGCCCAGCCATGTGCCCTCAAACTCGCTGAAATCGTTGACCGCATCCTCGCTGAAGCCGCCGCCCAGACCCTCGTTGGGGTCGTCCTGCGGGGAGACCGTCTCCCCCGTTCCGCCGCAGGCAGTGCACAGCAGGTACAGCACCAGTATCAGCACGGCCAGAAGGCGCGCAATTCTTCTTTTCATATTAATTTCCTCCTTGTCATATCTCCTGCTCCGCCATGCAAAGTATCTCGTCGTGACTCAGCTCAACATTGCCGAAGCGGACGAAGATACCGTTTGTCACGGCGCTGTTCCACACCTGCGGGTCAGACAGCGGGCAGAAGCGTATCTTATCCAGATGCGGCTTCATATCCAGCAGAAGCCTGCTCCCCGACACGAAATCGACCTGCAGGATATACCCGTCCAGCGGCTTGACCGCCAAAATGTATCTCCGTTCCACACGGTTCCCCCCTCATGCATAAAAAATCCACCGTACACATTGTACGGTGGATCATAAAATAACACTATTCACCAATGGTTAGTTTTTCCCAGCCAGCAGTTCAGAAAGGCGCGAACGCTTTGTGCGCGTGTCTCCCTCAATATGGAGCTTGGAATATATCTGCTTGACGTACTGCTTCACGCTGCCCTCGGAGAGATAGAGCCTTTCCGCGATCTCGCGGTTGCTCAGGCGCTCCGCCATCAGCCCCACGATCTCGCACTCCCGCTCCGTCAGCGCGGCAAACGCCGCAGGGCGGGCGGTCTCGTTCAGCCGCTGCTCCATCGCTTTGCCAAGCTCAAATATCCGCGCCGTGAAATCGCCACGCGTCAGCTCGGAAAGCAGCGGGCGGAGATAACGGAAGTTTTCCGCAAACGGCGTCACGAAGCCGTCCGCTTCGGCATCTGACATTGCCCGCGCCAGCAGTTCCCGCGCATCACCGTGCTTGCCCAGCATCTCATAAGCCGCCGCGGTCTGGACGCGGATATGCAGCGCGACAAGCGCGTAATGCAGCCCCTCGCAGGCCGCCAGCAGTCCATCGCTCCGGCCTATGACCTTGGCGTACGCACCTTGGGCGAGGTACACCTGATTTTCTATCATATCCGTCATCGGCTTACCCGGCGCAAGGATGTTGAGCTCGGCCAGCCGGTGCTGTGCGAACAGTTCCGGTATCTTCTCCGTCTCACCGCGCAGTGCGTAATAATACGCGCCCGCAGCGTTCAGGATATTCAGCCATGTCAGATTATGGTGCCGCAGCAGCTCCGCGCGGCGCTCCTCAAAGGTACTGCGCCGCTCAATATCCGCGAACAGCAAGAGCCGCCGCGCCAGAAAATCACAGCAGAGGAGCATGTTCTCCTGCCCGTTGCCCTTTATCCGGGCATACGCACTCTCAAGGCCGATATGCGCGTCCGTGAGACGCCCGCGCATGAAGTCCGCCTCGGCGCGCATTATCTTCTCCGCGCCCTGCCCGTGTCCGCTGGTGATCCTGTAATAGTGCGGCATACACTCGTCCATCTCTGCAAGCTCATGTTCCGCCTCGCCCGGAGTGCGGTGAAACATCATCAGCACCGACGGTGAGCCGAATGTCCAGCCGCCGCTGCAGCGGATGCTGATGGCGGGGCGGGACATCTGCGCGCTGGCGCTGCGGTGCAGGCGGCTCATGGCGCTGATGTCGTTATAGCAGAGAAAGCTCATGATAAGGTCACATTCACCCAGCAGATCACCGCGCTCCTCCGCGGGCAGCTCGGGATGCTCCGCAATGGCGGTGAGCAGGAGCGCCTTGAGCTCCAGCATTTTCGGGATATTGCGCCAGTTGAACATACTGCGCATCAGCACCAGAAGCGCGAACGGGTGTGCCTTCAGAGTGTCGGCGGGACATTCGTCGAGAGCGGCCAGCACCTCCGACGGGTGCAGCGACGCGAGCAGGATGCCCGCATCCTCCTGCACCACGCGCAGCAGCGCGTCGTAGTCCCCGCCGCGCCGGTAGGCAGCCATGGCGTGAAGATACTGCCGACGTCCCTCGTACCATGCGCCGTAGCGCTCCCGGCAGCGCCGCTGCGTCTCCGCGTCCAGTGTTCGGAAGGTGCGCTCCGCGCATTCCTTCATCATGT
>CAVCWF010000147.1:0-4935 GCA_963605945.1 Lachnospiraceae bacterium | reverse complement strand
TGTGCTGAAGCAATGGTATGACTCTGGGTTTGAACTCCCGGAAAAAGAAGTACGCGGTATACTGGCCACGGTCATAACGCACGGGCTGTACAGCTTTGTGCATATAGAGCTGTAATGGGCTGATAAGGGCAGACGCACTGTTTGGCGCGTCTGCCCTTGTCTCTGATATTTTGCTTTTCACAATAGGGGAGAATGACGTCGGCTTCGCCGGTAAGCGTCAATCGAGCCTGCCCGCGACAGCATCCTCTATCATTTTGCTATTTTTTCTGTGCTCAGCGGCATGATGCGGCAGGGCATCGGGCCGAAAGAGTCGATGATTTCGATAAGCCGGCTATGATCCTTGGGGTCTTCCGCGATTTCTCCATAGCTGAACGCGATACCGAACTCCAGATACAGTTCTTTCAGCGCGGCCAATGCGTTCTGAAGAAGCGCTTCATCATCTCTTCCGGCCTCGACAGCTCCAAGTATCTCGGAGAAATAACGGCGGAAGATTGTCTTGTCGGCGCTTGCGCGGTAGATCTCCTTCAGCCAGTACGGGAACAGCCCCGTCAGTGCCCGCGGATAATCCAAGCCTAAGTAGCGCTGGGCAAAAGACTGCATGGGATACGGCGCGAACTCAGATTCGCGGCCAAAGTCATTGATACCGGACAACGAAATGGCGCTGTTAAGGAGCAATGTTCCGCGCGCGTCTGCATCTCCGGCATCCGCAAGACTGCGCCGCAGACATTCGAGGAGCGTTTTCATCGCGGCTTCGGCATAATGCTCCGCCAGCGGAGAGCAGGTCTGGTTCAGATAATTTATAGATAGCTGCGCAAAGGAGGTCATCTGCCCATACGCCAGTATACGATCCGGCAGAGACATTACATAAGCAGGATTCAGCCATGTCATCACCGGTTTGCCCACAGGGCAGCCGACCTGAAGCCCGGTTTCGTCCAGAGTTAACTGAACATCTGCATTCGTTTCGGAGCCGGACATCGGATTCGTCGGTATCGTGACTACCGGCAGATGCGCGAGCCCTTCTGTTGACAGCTCGTAGCTCAGATACTTCTCCATAGGCGTGTCAGAATGCAGTGCTCCAAAGGCAATCGCCTTTGCGGTGTCCATGCTGACACCGCCGCCGATTCCCATGACGACTTCGATCCCGTTCTCGATGCATAGACGGATTCCCTCGTTGACCTTGCTTAAAAGCGGCTTCTTTCCCGCTTGCAGGCAGAGAACCTCAAGCCCTGCATTTATCAGGCTGCTTTCCAATTCGTCGTAGTGCCCGCCGGAAACAAAGCTGCCGGTCGGGACGATAAGCAGACGCTTTCCGAGCGCCGCGGTCTCTTTTGCGACTAGCTCCAGCTGGCTTTCGCCATAAATGATTTCAACGCCGCCATCATAGATGAAATCCTTCATTTCGTTCTCCTTATGCATGTTCTTTCATATACTATATTAGAATACCACATTTCAGTCAAATTTAATTACGCTGCATGTTCTTCATGGCTGTAATAAATGAATGTCCGCAGCACAAAAAAACAGCTCATCCTATGGATGAGCTGTTTTTCTGGTGCGAGAGAGGAGACTTGAACTCCCACGTCGGTTGACACACGCCCCTCAAACGTGCCTGTCTACCTATTCCAGCACTCTCGCTTATTCGCCGATGCCCCGGATCCATTTAAACCCGTTCGCATCTTTGGCGCGCCACATTTAAGGCATGAGTTATTATAGCAGATAAAATCAGTTTGTCAAGCACGAATTTTCCGTTTTTGCTCGTTTTGGCCATTTTCCCCCGCGAGCGAGTCCGCGAGGAAGCATATTCCCACTGCTAGCACTACGAGCAGCGCCGCCGCGCCATAGCGCATCGGCAGCAGATACCGCATCTTCAGATACGCGTGATACCCCAGCAGCGACGCAAACTCCGTGAGCAGCGCCGCGGGGGAATACACCGGAAACGCGAAGGCCAGCGCCAGCGTCAGTATATCGGCGGCGTAGAAATACCGGTCGTGCATATGCGGCAGCAGGAACGGAATTCCGACCGCGAGCAGCACCGCCGCGGCGAACACTGCCTTATCATTCAGCCGCCTGCGCCCGATGAAGCACACGCCGAGCACCGCGAGCATATACGCGAACGCCCCGACGATACCGGCCTTGGAGGCGGCGTCCGTATCGGCGACGTCGCGGATCAGCGCGAACACCGACGGGGAATTGTAATTCAACCCCGTGCCGATGCTGCCGGTCTGGCCGAAATACAGCAGCACCGTGTCCATAAACGGCCGGCCGATGATGACCGCGGGCAGCACCAGCAGCACATACACGGTGGGGAACACGAGAAAATGATACCATCTGAACTTCCCCTGCATCCACAGCACCGCGCACACCGGCAGGATGAACACGGCCTGAAGCTTGAACCCAAACGACAGCGCCATGCATGTCATGGCGAGCACCGGCCGGTCGTCCAGCGCGAGATCGATGCCGAGCAGCGCGAGGGCAACATATATGCTGTCGCACTGCGCCCAGACGGCGCTGTTGAGAAACACCGTCGGCCACAGCAGCACCGTGAAGAAGCAGCCGAGCCGCAGCCACACGGACTTCTGCCAGCGCGAGACGAGCCGCATCGCGGAATATGCCAGCAGCACGTCGAACACCGTCGAGAGCAGCTTGATGAGATACAGATCCTTCACGGAGCTGTAAGAGAACAGCGCCATGAAGTACAGGTACGGAATATTGTAGTTCCCGACCGGCTCGCTGAGCGCGCGCCAGCCGCCGCGCTGCCGGAAGAAATCCACCCAGCGCGTCAGGAAATTCTGATAGTCGAGCGTCTCATAGCCGAAAACGAGCGCGCGCAGCACGAGCGCCAGCGCCGTCAGCACGACTGCGGCCACGATCGGCGCGGGCTTTCTGAGAAGCCCTTCCTTATATAATAAAATCAGGGCGAACGCGCCCACGGCGGCGAGCATTAAAATGACCCGAATATCCATTGCAGTACCTCGAAGCGAAAATTGCGCTATAAAAAAATGCGGCCTCGACAGCCGCCTGAAAAAAGCCGCTTATTTAATAAAATAAGCCTTGACTTTGCAATATGACAAATGGTATAATACCTTGCTATGTTTGCCGGGGAGGGGGATAATATCCCACTTTCAACATCGCAATTATAGCATCACCGCAATGTAAAATCAACACCGGGTTATAAGAAACTGACAACACACCCGTGCGTTTGCAACTTATTGATAAGGAGAGTGCGCCAATGCCGAAAGATGTTCTCTATGGCAAGACTCTTAGAAAGAGCTTTGCCCGCACCCAAGAGATCATGGATATGCCAAACCTCTTGGAGATCCAGAAAAGCTCCTACAAGTGGTTCCTTGAAACGGGACTGCGCGAGGTGTTCAAGGATGTGGATTCCGTCACCGACTACTCCGGCAATCTGGAACTGAGCTTCATCGACTACTCGATGGACGAGAAGCCCAAGTACACCGAGGAGGAGTGTAAGGCCCGTGACGCAACATACGCCGCACCCCTGAAGGTTCGCGTCCGCCTGCGCAACAAGGAGACCGAGGAGATCAAGGAGCAGGAGATCTTCATGGGCGATTTCCCGATTATGACTCCCGGCGGAACCTTCGTCATCAACGGCGCTGAGCGCGTTATCGTCTCTCAGATCGTCCGTTCCCCCGGCGTCTACTTCGGTAAAGAGCTTGACAAGTCCATGATAAGCATCTATTCCTCCACCGTCATCCCTTATCACGGCGCGTGGCTGGAGTATGAGACCGACGCGGGCGACGTTTTCAACGTCCGCATCGACAAGAACCGCAAGCTCCCCATCACTTGGTTCCTCAAGGCCATGGGCGCGTACGACGAGAACCGCCCCGCCACTTGGCTCAGCTGCGTTGACGATCCGTTTGTCGGCGCCGTCACCAACGAGCGCATCAAGGAGATCTTCGGCGAGGACGAGCGCATGGTCGCTACCCTTGAGAAGGACACCACCAACGGGCGCGACGAGTGCCTGATCGAGATATACCGCAAGCTGCGTCCGGGCGATCCTCCCACCGTGGAGTCCGCCGAGACCCTGCTCGACGGCCTGTTCTTTGACCGCCGCCGCTATGATATCTCCAACGTCGGCCGCTATAAGTTCAACAAGAAGCTCTCTCTCTTCCCGCGTATCGCAGGCTTCGCGCTCGCAATGCCGGTCGTCGACCCGCGCACCGGCGAGATCATCGCCGACGAGGGCGAGGTGCTGACCCGCGACAAGGCCAAGCTTATCGACGACGCAGGCGTCATCAGCGTCAACCTCGACGTTGAGGGCAAGAACGTCCGCGTGTTCTCCAACGGCATGGTCAATCTCGGCTCCTATGTCGATTTCGACCCGGCCGAGGTCGGCGTCAAGGAAAAGGTTCGCGGCATCGTCCTGCGCCAGCTCATGGAGCAGTATCAGGGCGACGCGCTGAAGGACGCTATCCGCGAGAATATCGACATCCTCATCCCGAAGCACATCATCAACGACGATATCTTCTCCTCCGTCAACTACCTCAACTGCCTTGCCCACGGCATCGGCAGCCCCGACGATATCGACCATCTGGGCAACCGCCGCGTCCGCTGCGTCGGCGAGCTGCTGCAGAACCAGTTCCGCATCGGCTTCAGTCGTATGGAGCGCGTCATCCGCGAGCGTATGACCCTTCAGGATCTCGACATCGTCACTCCCCAGAGCCTTATCAATATCCGTCCCGTCACGGCGAGCATCAAGGAGTTCTTCGGCTCCAGCCCGCTCAGCCAGTTCATGGATCAGACCAACCCCCTCGCGGAGCTGACGCATAAGCGCCGTATGTCCGCCCTCGGCCCCGGCGGTCTGTCCCGTGAGCGCGCATCGTTCGACGTGCGTGACGTTCATTACAGCCATTACGGCCGTCTCTGCCCGATAGAGACTCCTGAAGGCCCGAACATCGGCCTTATAAACTACCTCGC
>CAVCWF010000146.1:0-36149 GCA_963605945.1 Lachnospiraceae bacterium | reverse complement strand
CTCTTGAGTGGTATCAGCAGGCCGAGAACTTTGAAGCCTACTGCGTCGGCAAGACCGCCGATGAGGTCAGAGCAATAGAGACCACTCAGAATGACCACGGCTACTCCGTCCCCGCGGACGAGACCCTGTACGCCTCCTGCACCATGCAGATCACCGGCATGATGGCAGTTCTGGCTCAGGCAGCCGATTACGCGCGCTGATAAAAAACAGCGCGCCATAGGAGATGAAGGTATTGAAATTAATGAAGCGGGGCTTCGCGCTCATCTGCGTAATGGCGCTTGCGCTGAGCCTGTGCGCCTGCTCCGGCAAGGCCGCGGAGGTCGAGCCGCAGGGCAAGAGCTACTTCAGCTATTTTGATACCGTCTCCTTCGTATATAGCTATGCAGGAGATTCGGCAGAACAGTTTAACGACCGTTCTGCCGAAGTTTCTGGTATTTTGGGCGAATATCACCGGCTTTTCGACATATACCATGAGTATTCCGGCGTCAACAACCTCTGCACCGTCAACCGTCTCGCGGGCGGCGAAGCGGTCAAGGTCGACAAAAAGCTCATCGATTTCATGCTCTACGCCAAGGAGCTGTGCGAGGCGACGAACGGCGAGATGGACGTGACCATGGGCGCCGTTCTCTCCCTCTGGCACGACTGCCGCGAGGCGGCGAGCGACGACCCCGCGTCCGCCAAGGTTCCGGCATCGGAGGAGCTTGAGGCCGCCGCGGAGCACACCGGCTTCGGCCTGCTTGAGATCGACGCGGAAAACTGCACTCTCCGGCTCACGGACCCCGAAGCTTCGCTCGACGTCGGCGCGCTCGGCAAGGGCTACGCGACGGAGCGCGCGGCGGAATATCTCGAATCCGTCGGCGCGTCGAGCTACGTGCTCAATATCGGCGGCAACATCCGCATCATCGGCACGAAGCTTGACGGCAGCGGCTGGAAGACCGGCATACGCGATCCGCAGGATCCCGACGGCAGCTTCGCCGTCAGTCTCGATCTCGCGGGCACGGCCTGCGTCACTTCCGGCACATATGAGCGCTACTACATGGTGGACGGTGAAAAGTACCACCACATAATAGATAAGGACACTTTGTACCCTGCAAATTACTTCGAGTCCCTGACCGTCGTCACGAAGGACAGCGGCCTTGCCGACGCGCTGAGCACGGCGCTGTTCTGCATGAGCTATGAAGACGGCCTCGCCCTCGCCGAAAAGCTCGGAGTGGACGTGCTGTGGATATTCCCGGACGGGGACATCCGGTACACGCCGGGGCTTGAAGCCCGTATTGTTAAATAAAAGGAGGTAGGTGTCAAATGAACCTCAAAAAGAACATTTCATCCCTGAAGCTGCCCCATTATAAGGCGACCGCCGGCATGGAATCCGTCCGCGTCGCGCCGCCGAAAGAGGTGCTGCTGCCGATGAACATGCATTCCGGTCAGGCGGCAGAGCCTGTCGTCGCGGCCGGCGAGCATGTATATCTCGGCCAGCTCATCGCGCGCGAGGAGGGGCGGAACTCCGTTCCCGTACACGCGACCGTTTCCGGCACCGTCAAGGCCATCGAGCAGTATGAGAGCGAGCCGGGGCGCAGCGTCGCCGCGATACGCATAGAGAGCGACGGCAAGATGGAGAAGGATCCCGCCATGGCTCCGCCCAAGGCCGAGAATCTGGACGAATTCCTCACCGCCCTGCGCGGCAGCGGCATCGTCGGTCTCGGCGGCGCGGCCTTTCCGCTGTGGGCGAAGCTGGACGCCGCCCGCCGCGGCCATATCAAGACCGTGCTTGTAAACGGCGCGGAGTGCGAGCCGTTCATCACCAGCGACCACCGCACCATGCTTGAGCATACAGACCTCATCGTCAAGGGCGTCGCGCTGCTCAAGCGCTATCTTGAGTCCGAGGAATTCATCATCGGCATCGAGAAGAACAAGCCCGACGCTATCGAGAAGCTGACCAAGGCGTTTGCCGACGACCCGGCAGTCACGGTCAAGCCCCTCAAGAGCGTGTACCCGCAGGGCGCGAAGCAGGTGCTGCTGTATAACGCCGCCGGTCTCGTCGTCGGCGAGGGACAGCGTCTCGCGTCGCTGGGCTACATTATTATAAATGTCACCACGCTTGCGAAGATGGCGTATTACATGGAAACCGGTATGCCGCTGGTCGACCGCTGTGTGACCGTTGACGGCTCCGCCGTTAAGGAGCCGAAGAACCTCGTCGTTCCCGTCGGCACGCCGATAAGCTATCTTATCGAGAACTGCGGCGGCCTCAAGGAGGAGCCGGGCAAGGTTCTGTACGGCGGCCCGATGATGGGCAAGCCCGCGTACTCGCTGGAGCAGCCCGTCCTCAAGGCCACAAACGCGATCATCGTCCTGAACCGCAAGGACTCCCGGAGTCTTGAGCCGACGCCCTGCATTCACTGCGGCCGCTGCGTCGAGAACTGCCCGCTCGGCCTGAACCCGACGGCCTACGCCGCCGCGCTTGAGATAGAGGACGAGAACGAGCGTTTTGAACTGCTCGACAAGGGCAAGGTTCAGATGTGCATGGAGTGCGGGTGCTGCTCCTACGTGTGTCCCGCGCATCGCCCTCTCGTGCAGAATAACCGCGACGCGAAGCGCTTTGTCCGCAAGGTCAAGGCCGACCGCGCCGAGAAGAAGTAAGGGGGAAGCACAATGGAAAATCTGATTCTCTCACCCGCACCCCATATCCATACCAAGGACTCCAGCCGCCGCATCATGCTCGACGTGATAATCGCGCTGCTGCCCGCGACCGTCGCCTCCGTCGTCATCTTCGGCGTGAAGGCGCTGCCGGTGCTGGCCGCCTGCGTTATCGGCGCGGTCGTCTCCGAGTTCCTGTTCAACCTCGTCACCGGCCGCAAACAGACCGTCGGCGATCTGAGCGCAATAGTCACCGGTCTCCTGCTGGCGCTGAATCTCAGCACCAACGTCCCCGTGTGGCAGTGCGTCATCGGCGCGGCGTTCGCGGTCGTGATAGTCAAGTGCCTGTTCGGCGGACTGGGTCACAACTTTGCAAACCCCGCCATCACGGCGCGTGTGTTCATGCTCATCGCGTTCTCCGCCGTTGCGGGCGGCGCACAGCCCGCGGGCGTGGAGCTTGTCTCTTCCGCAACTCCGCTTGAAGTCCTCGGAAACGGCGGCTCCGACCTGCCGACTCTCTGGGAGATGTTCATCGGCCTGCGCGGCGGCGCTATTGGCGAGACCTGCGTCGCGGCTCTGCTGCTCGGCTATGTCTACCTCGTGTGCCGCAAGGTCATCAAGTGGTACGTTCCGGCGGCCTTCGTCGGCAGCGTTTTCGTGCTGTACCTGATATTTACCGGCGATATCACCATGGCAGCGTATGAGATGATGGCCGGCGGCCTCTTCATCGGCGCGATATTCATGGCAACCGACTACGTCACCACACCCATCACCTCCAAGGGTAAGGTCGTGTTCGCGCTCGGCTGCGGCGTCATCACCTTCATCATCCGCTACTTCTGCTCCTATCCTGAGGGTGTGTCCTTCTCGATACTCATCATGAACATACTCACTCCGTTCATTGAAAAGCTGACCGCGAATAAACCGCTGGGAGGTTCTAAAAATGGAAAATAAAAAAGAATTCTCCAAATCGGTACTGGCGCTTGTCGCCATAGTCCTTGTCGCAGTCCTGCTGCTGACCGGGCTGAATTTCATCACCGCTCCGCTCATCGCCGAAAACGGCAGCGCGGCGGCCTTCGCCCCGCTCTATGCCGTCATGCCCGACGCCGCAGGCTTTGACCAGCTCTACGACGCGGCCGATCCCGGCAGCTCCGCGCTGGCAAACATCCCCGCGAGTGTGCAGAGCATCTACGGCGAGACCGGCGGCATGGGCTACGTCCTGCGCCTCTCCACCTCCGAGGGCTACACCAAGCAGCCCATTGAATTCACCCTTGCGATAGACGCCGAGGGCAAGATCTCCGGCGTTGAACTGACCGCCTACCCCGAAACCAAGGACATGGGCAAGGAGACCTATCCCCAGACCTATCTCGGTCAGGACTCCACGCTTGCAAACGCGTCCCTCGTCGCGGGCGTGACCTACTCCTCCTCCGCGTTTAAGAACGCTGTCGCGGACAGCTTCGCCGCCCTTATCGACAACGGGCTTATCGGCGCTGGCGTCAAGGGTGACGAACAGATCCTCGTCGAAATGCTCGCCGAGGTGTACCCCGGCATCGTCAGCCCGACCGGCACTCCGCAGTATGAGGAGCAGGAGATTGCCGACGGGCAGTACAGCTACATTGTAAAGAGTCTCAAGGCGCTGAACGACTCCGGCTTCGCGCTCATTATGAAGAGCGGTGAGAGCGCCTATATGGCCGTCTGCAACGCCTTCGGCAGCGTGAAGATAGTGGACGTCGACGGCAATGAAGTCAGTGACGACGCGATGGCCGCCGAGGCCAAAGCCTACGCCGAGGCGAACATTGTCTCCCACTCCGACGGCGACCTGAACAAGGTCAAGCTTCTTGTGCCCGACGCTTCTGACGTTACTCCGATAAGCCTTGAGGGCGTGTACAACTCCGTCACCTGCGCCTATAAGGCCGAGGGCGTGGGCTATGTGTTCGTCTCCAGAAGCTACGGCTACTCCAACGAGCCCATGGTCATCTACTACGTCATCGACGATAACGGCGCGATAGTCACCATGACCGCCGACGAGCTGATACTCTTCAAGGAGTACTTCACCAGCTACCAGCTCGACGAGAGCAGCTACAAGGCTGGCTTCGCCGGACTGACCGGCGACAGCTTCACCGGCGACGAGGCGCTCATCTCCGGCGCAACCGTCAGCTCCGACGCAGTACGCGTTGCGACTGAGGACGCCTTCGCGGCCTTCGCCGCAGTCAATGAGAATGGAGGGGAGATAGGATGAAAAACGATGTCCGTGCGGCAATAGCGGAAAATCCCGTGCTGGTTCTGTTCCTCGGCGCCTGCCCCGCGATGGCCGCGAGCACCAGCGTCATCTCCGCTCTCGGTATGGGCGCGGCGGTGCTGATAGTGATGCTGCTGTCGAATATGCTCATATATGCCCTGCGCAATGCGATCCCCAAGAGCGCCCGCCTGAGTGCAAATATCCTCATCTGCACCGCAGTCGTTTCCGCGGTGCAGATGCTTATGAACGCGCTGCTGCCGAACGTTTACCAGATGCTCGGCGTGTACCTCGCGGTCGTGGCCGTTGACCTCATGGTCTACGGCAGCGCGGAGGACGCTGTGGAGCGCAGCTTCGGCAAGAGCGTTGTCAACAGTCTGCTGACCGGGCTCGGCTTCGCCGCGGCTATGTTCGTGATGGCGGCAGTCAGAGAAATCCTCGGCGGCGGCAGCTTCGCGGGTCACGGGATAGCGTTCTTCAAGACCTACAATATCCCCGCGTTGCTCCAGCCCCACGGCGGCTTCGTCGTGTTCGCCATCCTGCTCGCCGCGATTCAGGCTCTCGGCGGCGGGAAAACTTCCGGCAAGGGCACTGCCTGCGCCGCGGCCGGGCTCTCCGGCGATACCGTGAAGGAGGGGGAATAAGCCATGAAAGCTCTGCTTCTGATAATGCTTGGCGGCGTTCTCGTCAACAACTACGCGCTTGAAAAGTTTCTCGGTGTCGGCCCCGTGCTCGGCGGCAGGAAATACGGCTCCGCCGCGATGGGCTTTTCCGTCGCCGCGGTCATGCTGCTCACCGCCGCCGTCACTTGGCCGCTCAACCGGCTGCTCGTGCTGCTCGGCGCAGAATATCTTGAGACGCTGATATTCGTGCTGGTCGTGCTGCTGGTCGTATACGTTCTCGGCGCGATATTCGCCAAGTCCGGCAAGTCCGTCGGCGCGTACTTCCCGCTCGTCGCGCTCAACAGCGCGGTGCTCGGCCTCGCAGTGAACAACATCGCCGAGGGCTACACCTATGTCGAAGCGCTGTTCGCCGCGCTCGGCGCGGGACTCGGCTTCGTGCTGGCGATGGTGCTGTTCGACGGCGTGAAGTCGAAGATAAACGAGCGCTATGTTCCGAAAGCATTCCGCGGTCTGCCCGTGATGCTACTCGCGGCCTCGATAATCTCCCTCGCGTTCTACGCGTTCAAGTAAGCGCATATTGTTTCAGCCCCGGTGCATAGCATCGGGGCTGTTTTCTTTGCAATGCCGCAGAGCCTGTGGTATAATATCCTGACTAAGGCAAAGGAGACTTTCATGGAAACAATAAATCAGATACTCGCCCGCGAGCTTGGCCGCGAGCAAAGTCATATAGATAACGTCATAAAGCTGCTCGACGAGGGCAACACCATCCCCTTCATCGCGCGCTACCGCAAGGAGCTGCACGGCGCGATGGACGACACCGCTCTGCGTACGCTGGCCGAGCGCCTTGAATACCTGCGCTCGCTTCAGGATCGGCGCGACAGCGTGAAGAAATCCATCGCCGAGCAGGGCAAGATGACCGAGGAGCTTGACCGCGCCATCGACGCGGCCGCGACGCTCGCGGAGGTGGAGGATCTCTACCGCCCCTATAAGCAGAAGCGCCGCACCCGCGCAACCGTCGCCCGCGAGAAGGGACTGGAGCCGCTGGCACAGCTGCTCTATGCGCAGGAGCGCAACTGCCCGCGCCCGGAGGATGCCGCCGCGGACTTTATCAGCCCCGAAAACGGTGTGGAGACGGTCGCCGATGCCCTGCAGGGCGCAAACGACATCGTCGCCGAGCTCCTCTCGGACGACGCGGCCATCCGCAAGACGCTGCGCACTCTGCTCATGCGTCAAGGGCACCTGCGCAGTCTTGCGGCCAAGGAGGATGACTCTGTCTACCGCCTGTACTACGACTTCGACCAGCCCGTCGCAAAGCTCGCCGACCACCAGATTCTCGCCATCAACCGCGGCGAGAAGGAGGGTTTTCTGTCCGTCACGGTGTTGCTTGACCGTGACATGGCGCTTCCGGTGTTGCGCCGCGCCGCCGTGAAGCCCGGCTCCGCCGCGATGGAGTTCATGAAGAGCGCCTGCGAGGATGCCTATGACCGGCTGATCTACCCCTCGCTCGAACGCGAGGCCCGCAGTGCCCTCACCGAGCGCGCCTGCGAGGGCGCGATAAAGAATTTCGGTCTGAACCTCAAACCGCTGCTCATGCAGCCGCCCGTGAAGGGCAAGGTTACGATGGGGCTTGACCCCGGCTACCGCAACGGCTGCAAGGTCGCCGTCGTGGACGGCACCGGCAAGGTGCTGGACACTGCGGTCGTGTACCCGACCTTCAGCGCCGGTAAAAAGGCCGAGGCCATACGCATACTCTCCGCGCTCATTCGCAAGCACGGCGTCGAGCACATCGCCATCGGCAATGGCACGGCCTCCCGCGAGACGGAGCAGATGACCGTTGAGATGCTGCATCAGCTCGGCGGCGGGCAGTCCTACGCAATCGTCAACGAGGCGGGCGCGTCGGTCTATTCCGCGTCGAAGCTCGCGGCGGAGGAGTTCCCGGATTACGACGTGAACCTGCGCAGCGCCGTCTCCATCGCGCGGCGGCTGCAGGATCCGCTGGCGGAGCTTGTCAAGATCGACCCCATGGCCATCGGCGTCGGCCAGTATCAGCACGACATGCCGCAGGCCAAGCTTGAGGAAACGCTCAACGGCGTGGTCGAGGACTGCGTCAACGCGGTGGGCGTGGATGTGAACACCGCTTCCCCCTCGCTTTTGCAGCGCGTCTCCGGCCTGACCAAGACCACGGCGAAAAATATCGTCGCCTACCGCGAGGAAAACGGCGCGTTCACCTCGCGCAGCCAGATAAAGAAGGTGCCGAAGCTCGGCCCCAAGGCGTTCGAGCAGTGCGCGGGCTTCCTGCGCGTGCCGGAGAGCAAACAGGTGCTTGACAACACCGCCGTCCATCCGGAGAGCTACGACGCGGCGCTGCGCCTGCTGGAGCTGTGCGGATACACGCTCAAGGACGTCGCCGCCGGGAACCTCAAGGAGCTGCCCGCGCGGCTCAAGGCGGCGGGCGACGATAAGGCCGCGGAGTTCTGCGGAGTCGGCGCGCTGACGCTGCACGACATCGCTTCCGAGCTTATGAAGCCCGGCCGCGACCCGCGCGACGAGCTGCCGCCCGTGCTTCTGCGGTCGGATGTGCTGGAGATAAAGGATCTCAAGCCCGGCATGGTGCTTACCGGAACGGTCAGAAATGTTATAGATTTCGGCGTTTTCGTCGACATCGGCGTACATCAGGACGGTTTGGTTCACATTTCGCAGATATGCGACAGGTTCATAAAGCACCCCAGCGAGGTCGTCGCCGTCGGCGACATCGTGAAGGTCGCAGTGCTTGAGGTGGACGAGAAGAAGCACAGGATTTCGCTGACCATGAAGATAAAAGACGAGGTGTAAAAAATGGCGACATTCGACGATTTTGAAAAGCTCGACATCCGCGTCGGGACGATAATCTCGGCGAAGAATTTCGAGAAGGCGCGCAAGCCCGCGTATCAGCTTGAAATAGATTTCGGCGACGAGATCGGCGTGAAGCGCTCCTCCGCGCAGATAACGGGGCATTACACAGTGGATGAACTGCCCGGAAAGCAGGTGCTTGCGGTCGTGAACTTCCCGCCGCGGCAGATAGCGAATTTCTTCTCCGAGGTTCTTGTCCTCGGCACGTATTCCGAGGGCGGCGTGGTGCTGATACAGCCGGACAAGCCGGTCAAAAACGGCGACAAGCTGGGCTAAAAACGCCAAAAAAATCAGACAGGCAAAAGCCTGTCTGATTTTTTATGCGGTTTGGATCAAGTGAAATTACTTGATGTTGCCCTGATAGTCAACAGTGATGGTCTGGACGGTGGGCTCGGTCTCGGTGTCGTTGGAGACGGTGATGGTGCCGTCGAACATTGCAGCGACGAGAGCGGCGTAGTCATCCTTGGTGAAGGTGTCAGACCACTGAGTGGACTCGTAGGGGATCTGGACGTAGTTGGCTTCGACATCGGTGCCAGAGACGAGGCCGAGGGTGTTGATCTGGCCAGCGTACTGTGCCCAGTTGTCGTTGAGGATCAGCTCGCCGAGGATAGCCTTGACGGTGGGAGCAAGACCCTTCATTGCGGAGGTAACGGTCATGCCTTCAGCATAAGCGTCGATTATAGCAGCCTGATCGACGTCAACGCCGATGACCTTGCCGCCGACCTTTGCAGCAGCCTCAGCAGCGGAGTTGTAGATGCCGCCGCCGCAAGCGAAGACGACCTCAGTGCCGTTTGCATACCAGGTGTCCATGTAAGCGGTGATGTCGCCATCGCCGAAGAACTGGTTGCCGTAAACATAGTTGAGGGTGACGTCTGCACCGAGTTCGGTTGCAGCAGCGTCAGCGCCCTGAACAAAGCCGTAGCCGTAGCGGACAACTGCGGGAACTGCCATGCCGCCGAGGAAGCCGAGCTTGGTGTAGCCGAGCTTAACAGCTGCATAACCGGCCATGTAGCCGCACAGCTCTTCCTGATAGACAGCGCAGGTAACATTTTCGGGGATCTGGTAATCGCCGAGGTCGCCCTGAGAGACGTCCAGAGCGACGAACTTGACATCGGGGTAGAGGTCAGCAACCTGAGTGATGGTTTCGCCGAAAGCGTAGCCGGGCATTACGATGACGTTGTAGCCGTCTGCGACAGCAGCGTCGACCATTGCAACGCGCTCTGCGGTGGAGTCGCCTGCGGGCTTGTAGTACTTGAAGTCAACGCCGTTGGCTTCGCAGAACTCCTTGCAGCCTTCGTAGGTGGTCTGGTTGAAGGACTGGTCGGTGATGTCGCCGTAGTCGGTGATCATTGCGACCTTATAGGTCACGGCTTCAGGCTCATCTGCGGGAGCGTTGCTCTCTTCAGCTGCGGGAGCCTGAGTCTCCTCTGCTGCGGGCTTGTCAGTCGCCGCGGTCTGGCCGCAGGCGCACAGAGCAAAGACCATGCACAGAGCAAGAACGAGTGCGAGAATCTTCTTCATGTTTTTTCCTCCATAAAAATTTTTGGATAACATCCGTACGATTTCGTACAGCATATATTATAGCACGTACTCCGTTATCAAATCAAGGCCATTATTGACGAAAACTGTTAATTTCTATGACCATTCCGTAAAAATAACGCTTTTATTTCGACGCCATCTTCGCCGCGGTGTCCAGCGCGATCTCGATCATCTGCGTCAGCGACTCCTGCCTGTCCTCCGGGCTGAGCGCTTCGGGGCGGTAGAGGTGGTCGGAGACGGTGCAGATGCAAAGCGCGCGCTTTCCGGCGTAGGCGGCGTTCATGTAAAGTCCCGCGGCCTCCATCTCGACGCCGAGCACGCCCATGCGCTTCCACGCGTCGTTGCGGTTCCAGCCGTCGGCGGAATAGAAGTTATCCGAGGAGAGAAGATTGCCGACCTTCATGTCCACGCCGTGATCCCGCGCGGCTTCGACCGCGGTGGAGAGCAGGGTGTAGTCCGCGATGGGGGCGAAGGTGCCGCCGAGGTTGAACTGCTGGCCGTAGTTGGAGTTGGTGCATGCGCCCTGACCGGCGATGATGTCCATCAGCTTCAGATCGTCGCTCAGCGCGCCGGCGGAGCCGATGCGGATGATGTTGTCCACATCGTAGAAATTGAACAGCTCCCAGCTGTAAATGCTGATGGCGGGGATGCCCATGCCGGAGGCCATCACCGTCACGGGGACGCCCTTCCATGTGCCGGTGTGTCCCTGAACGCCGCGGACGTTGTTTACGAGGCGGGCGTTGGTCAGGAAGTTCTCCGCGATGAACTTTGCGCGCAGCGGGTCGCCGGGCATGAGAACGGTTTTTGCAATGTCTTCTTTCTTCGCGTTGTTGTGTGCGGTAGGTATAGGCATAAGAATCCTCCTTGAATTAAATTTGCTTTTTGTTTAATTATAACGCGAAAAGCGCAAAAGTCAAATTGAAACCTGCGCCGCCATGTGTTAAAATAGGTCGAAAGAAAACGCTACAGAGAAAGGCGAAAGGATAAAGTCATGGATATAATGGTAATCGGCATAGCCGGAGGCACCGGCAGCGGTAAAACCACCATCACCAAAAAGCTTGTCCAGCGCTTCGGCGGGGACGTATCGGTGATCTATCACGACAATTATTATAAGGCGCACCACAACATGCCCTACGAGGAGCGGGCAAAGCTCAACTATGACCACCCGGATTCCTTCGACACCGATATACTCATCGAGGATCTCAAGCAGCTCCGCGCGGGGCACAGCATCAAGTGTCCGGTCTACGACTACTCCATTCACGACCGCACCGACAGGACGATAACCGTCCGCCCCGCGAGGGTTATTATAGTAGAAGGCATCCTCATTTTTCAGAGCCGCGAGCTGTGCGATCTGATGGATATCAAGATTTTTGTCGACACCGACGCGGACGTGCGCATCCTGCGCCGCATCGTGCGCGACGTGCGTGACCGCGGCCGCAGTCTTGACAGCGTGGTGAACCAGTATCTCACCACTGTCAAGCCCATGCACGAGCAGTTTGTCGAGCCGAGCAAGCGCAACGCGGATATCATCATCCCGGAGGGCGGCTACAATCAGGTCGCGCTCGAAATGGTAGTGGAGCGCGTACGGGCGCATCTTGGCGCGAAGTGAGGCGAAGAGATGGCAAAGTTATATTTTAAGTACGGCGCTATGGGCTCGTCGAAGTCCGCACAGGCGCTGATAACGCAGTTTAACTATGAGGAGCTGGGCATGACGGTCTGGCTCATCAAGCCCAGCACCGACACGCGCGACGGCGCGGATATCATCCGCAGCCGCATCGGCCTTCAGCGCAGCGCGCAGATAATCACGCCGGAGCAGAATGTCGCGGACGAGTATCACGCCGCCGGAAAGTACGACGTCATCATCGCCGACGAGGCACAGTTTTTCACGCCGGAGCAGATAGACCAGCTCCGCGGCATCGTCGACAATGAGGACGTCCCCGTGCTGTGCTTCGGCCTGCGGACGGACTTTCTGACGCACTGCTTCCCCGGCTCGAAGCGACTTCTGGAGCTGGCGGACTCGATAACCGAGATAAAGACCGTCTGCGCCTGCGGCCGCAAGGCGACGGTGAACGCCCGCATCGGCGAGGACGGGCGCATCATAACACAGGGCGATCAGGTGTTCCTCGGCGGCAACGACAGCTATGTTGCTATGTGCCATAAGTGCTGGGCAGACAAGATAAAAGCCCAGAACGAAGAGGCGTAAAATAGTTTGGGCGGGCGCGCCCGATGTATGACCCCCGCGGTGATTATTCACCGCGGGGCTCGCGCGTCTTCGGGGCGGTTTATTTGGCCCCCTTGTGTAAAGGGAGCTGTCAGCCGTAGGCTGACTGAGGGATTGTCTTGTACGGCAAAATCGCTACGTATTTGCCCTAAAACGGCGCTTGTCTGCGCTTTTATATGCACAATCCCTCCGGCTCGGCTCACGCCGACCCACCTCCCTTTACACAAGGGAGGCAAGGACTTTTTCTTTACTACGCTCTTTCTTTTGTCCCCTACTCATGTCACAACTCTGGCGACCCCTTTCCCCAGTGTGCGCACTGGGGACTTCCCCTAAGAGGGGCAGCGCTTCGCGGCAAAGATTTCGCACTGGCACACGGCGGCGCTGTGCACCCACTTGGCGCCCCTTTTAGGGGAGCTGTCGCGCAAGCGACTGAGGGGTCGCCGGTTGATAGTGAGCGCCAATTTGTAAAAGACAAGGCAATATAAAGAAAACCTCTGTCATTCCGAGACCAGTGACCGACGTCACTGGTCGTGGGAATCCGTCTCTATTCAAGGCCACAGTATGTCTCCGTATGGCATAAAGGAGAACGGATTGCCGCGTCGCTTCGCTCCTCGCAATGACAATGTGATTTTACTACGCTCTTTCTTTTCACCCCTGCTCTAGTCTCCCCTCCGGCGCCCACTTCCCCTAAAATGGGCAGCGCTTCGCGGCAAAGACTTCACATCCGCCGCCTAACACAATGCCAAATAACGCGCACTGCGTTTCCCCAGAATTTCTTCGCATTAATCGGCTGATTTTGTATAAATGTGTTTGTAATTTCCGCGGTACTGTATTATAATGAAGTATCAAACGTTTTTCGGCTTTGGTACATACATTTAGGGAGGTAGGGACTGTTGGAGACTCCATACGCAATAGAGATGCTTCACATCACCAAGCGGTTCCCCGGCATCGTCGCCAACGACGATATCACGCTTCAGCTCAAAAAGGGCGAGATACACGCGCTGCTCGGTGAAAACGGCGCAGGAAAATCGACCCTGATGAGCGTGCTTTTCGGCCTGTATCAGGCTGAGGAGGGCGTCATCAAAAAGGACGGCGTCGAGGTTCAGATCAAGGATCCGAACGATGCAAACGCCCTCGGCATCGGCATGGTGCATCAGCACTTCAAGCTGGTCGAGTGCTTCTCCGTGCTCGACAACATCATTCTCGGCGTTGAGCCGAACAAGCACGGCTTCCTGCAAAAGCAGGAGGCGCGGGAAAAGGTTCTGGCGCTGTCCGAAAAATACGGCCTCGCCATCGACCCTGACGCGCTTATTGAGGACATCACCGTCGGTATGCAGCAGCGCACCGAGATCCTCAAGATGCTCTACCGCGACAACGAGATCCTCATCTTCGACGAGCCCACCGCCGTGCTCACCCCGCAGGAGATCGACGAGCTGATGCAGATAATGAAGAATCTCTCCGCCGAGGGCAAGAGCATACTCTTCATTTCCCATAAGCTCAACGAGATCATGTCCGTCGCGGACAGAGTTACCGTTCTGCGCAAGGGCAAATGCATCGGCACGGTCAACGTCAAGGACACCACCAAAGAAGAACTCAGCCGCATGATGGTCGGCCGCGACGTCGAATTCGTCGTACATAAGGACGAGGCCAAGCCCGGCGACGTCGTACTCAGCGTCAAGGAGATGACCGTCGCCTCCAAGGTGCACCACAATAACGCCGTCAAGGGCGTATCGTTCGACGTGCGCGCGGGCGAGATCGTCTGCATCGCCGGTATCGACGGCAACGGCCAGACCGAGCTTGTCTACGGCATCACCGGGCTTGAGCCGGTGAAGTCCGGGCACGTGGAGCTTTGCGGCCATGATATCACACATCTTCCCATCCGCAGGCGCTCCCTTCTGGGGATGAGTCATATCCCTGAGGACAGACACAAGCACGGCCTTGTGCTCGACTACCCGCTTGAATACAACATGATCCTCCAGCGCTACTTTGAGCCGGAGTTCACCGGCAAGGGCGGCTTCCTGAAGCGCCCCGACATCCGCGCTTACGCCGACAGGCTCATCGAGCAGTACGACGTGCGCTCCGGTCAGGGCGCGGTCACGATCGCGAGAAGCATGTCCGGCGGCAACCAGCAGAAGGCCATCGTCGCCAGAGAAATCGACAAGAAACCGAAGCTCCTCGTCGCCGTTCAGCCGACGCGCGGACTCGACGTAGGCGCGATAGAATACATCCACAGGCAGCTTGTCGCAACACGCGACGCGGGCGGCGCGGTGCTGCTCGTCTCGCTGGAGCTGGACGAGGTCATGAACGTCTCCGACCGCATACTCGTCATGTACGAGGGCGAAATAGTCGGTGAGCTTGACCCGAAGCAGACCACCGTTGAGGAGCTCGGCCTGTACATGGCGGGTGCAAAGAGGGAGGACAAGAAGGCATGAAGCGTATTATGAAAAACGGCGCGGTGCAGTCTCTGCTCGCATCCCTCGCATGTATCATCGTCGGTCTGCTGATCGGCTACATAGTCCTGCTGTTCATCAACCCCGCCGGCGCGTGGGATGCGATACTCACCGTTATCAAGAACTTTTTCTATTACCCCAGCAAGCCCGCCGCGCTCAAGTATTTCGGCAGCACGCTGGTGAAAACCGTACCGCTGATGCTGTGCGGCCTGTCCGTTCTGTTCGCGTATAAGGTCGGCCTGTTCAATATCGGTGCCGCCGGCCAGTACGTTGCGGGCGCTGGCGCGGCGCTGTATCTGGCGCTGGCTCTGAATCAGCCGTGGTACGTCTGCGTCATCGGCGCAATGCTCGCCGGCGCGATGCTCGGCGCGATCTCCGGCGCGCTGAAGTCCTACTGCAACGTCAACGAGGTCATCTCCTGCATCATGCTCAACTGGATAAGCCTCTACGTTGTCAACATGATTCTCACGACCGTCAAGGAGACTACCAGTCCCTACACCTTCACCCTTTCCAGCACCAATCCCGCCGCGCTGATACCGAGTCTCGGCCTCGGAAAGCTCTTCAGCAACAACCAGTATGTCACGATCGCGCTGCCGATAGCGATCCTCGTGTCCATACTCATCTGGGTTCTGCTTGAAAAGACCAAGTTCGGCTACGAGCTGCGCGCGACCGGCAACAATAAAAACGCCGCAAAATACTGCGGCATGAACGAGAAGAGAAACATCATCCTCACGATGGTTATCGCGGGCGCGCTCGCGGGTCTCGGCGCGGCGCTGCTGTTCCTCACCGGATTTGAGCAGTGGCAGTGCAGCCAGTCCTCCGTGCCGACCATGGGCTTCAACGGCATCGCCGCCGCCTTCCTCGGCGGTCTGAACCCCATCGGCAACATCTTCTCCTCCTACTTCATCCAGCACATTACAAACGGCGGCGCGTACGTCGACAAGACCATGTACTGCGCCCAGATCTCCGACCTGATATCGGCCATCATCATCTACCTGTGCGGCTTCGTTGCCTTCTTCAAATACTTCATCAACAACTGCATCGACCGCAGTGAGGAGCGCAAGGCGCATAAAAAGGCCGCGGAGGACACCGCCGAAAAAGCCGGCGCCATCAAGGAAGGAGGTAACAAGTAATGGTACTTCTGCTTCAATATACACTTATCTTTGCTTCCGTTCTTGTCCTCGTCGCGCTGGGCGGCTGCTTCTCGGAGCACTCCGGCGTTATCAACATCGGTCTTGAAGGCATCATGGTCATGGGCGCGCTCGGCGGCGCGCTGGCGATGAAGTTCCTGCCCGAAACCGTGCCCGCTGCGGTGATGATAATCGTCACCGTCGTCATGGCGATAGTCTTCGGCATGGTATATTCGACGCTGCTCGGCCTCGCCTGCATCAATTTCAAGGCGGATCAGACCATCGTCGGCACCGCTATGAACATGCTCGGCACCGCCGCCGCGACGGTCATCGTCAAGGCGATGAACACCGCCGAAAGCCCCGACAACGTCTCCTCCACCATACAGTATATCAACGCGAAAAAGGCGTTTCTTGTGAACATCGGCAGCTTTGAGTTCAACTGGTTCATGCTGCTGGCCGTCATTGCGCTGGTATGCAGCTTCATCACGCTGTACCGGACGCGCTTCGGTCTGCGCCTGATGGCCTGCGGCGAGCACCCGCAGGCGGCGGATAGTGTCGGCATAAACGTTTATAAGATGCGCTGGGCGGGCGTGCTGATCTCCGGTCTGCTGGGCGGCCTTGGCGGCATAGTGTATATCACCGCCGGCGTCAGCGAGTGGAAATTTGAAAACGGCGTGGCCGGCTTCGGCTTCCTGTCGCTGGCTGTCATGATATTCGGCCAGTGGAAGCCCATCCGCATCGCGCTTGCGGCGCTGCTGTTCGGTATGTTCCGCGCGCTGTCGAACGTCTATACCGGCTTCGATTTCCTGACCGCGCTCAACATCCCCAGCACGGTATACAACATGCTCCCGTATATCATTTCGCTCATCGTGCTGGCCTTCACCTCCAAGAAGTCCCGCGCGCCAAAGGCGGAGGGCATCCCCTACGACAAAGGCTCGCGCTGACCCGCGCAGATATGAAATTGAACACCCACGCTGCTTTTTCGGCGTGGGTGTTTTTGTGTGGTACGGGGTTCAAGCGGGACAGCCCCGTGGCCGTCCCGTACGGTCACATTTGTGTGCCCCCTGTCTTTTCTCTTCTGCTCGTATCGTTACTCCGGCGACCCCTCAGTCAGCTTCGCTGACAGCTCCCCTAAGAGGGGCGCCAAGGGGCGCGGTGCAACCACCGTGCCAGTGCGAAATCTTTGCCGCGAAGCGCTGCCCCTTTTAGGGGAAGTGGCGCGTAAGCGCCGAAGGGGTCGCCAGTCTTGGACTGCTGCCATTGGGCAAAAGAAACGCTGCAACATAAATCACATCGTAGGGGACGGCCTCTGTGCCGTCCCCTAAATTTTTTCTTCTGTTACCTTAGCTTTCTTCCAGCAAGCGTCGCCCGAAAATCATGCATCAGGGTAAGATTTATTCTCGTATATTATCTCAAGATCACCGTCAACGAAGCCCATTGCAACTGCCCGCACTGCTTTCAGCTCGCTTCCGTATTTGCCCTCGGTCAAATACTTCTGCACCAGCACCGCACAACGCTTCAAGCAGTCCTCCCAATCCTCCGCGCGCAGGAAAAAGATGTTCTCCCCGGACGTGAAGATCTCGTCGCAAGCCCAGTCCTCGTCTTCCTCGTCGAAGCTCGCAGTTCCCACGACCTGAACATGAAACATTTGATCCTCGTCCGACTCGTACAGATTGAAGTTGACCGCAACGATTTGATTCAGCGGAGCCTTAGCAATTGCCTCGTCAAGCCACGCCGTAAATTCTTTTAGCGTTTTTCCTGTGTTCCTTGAGTCATTAATTATGGACACGATAAATTCACTCCTTTCTTCCGCATGAATTGTCATTATAAGCTGACTTCTAGAACAGCCTTGGTCTGTCCTTCTATGGTTTTTTCCGTTTTTCGCATGGCAACACCTCAACAAAATTTCTATACATTCACTTATTCAGTCGGCGTTCTTTCTTGGTCATCATGCCGTCAAGTATGCCAAAATTCGAGTCCAATTCGTCACGCATCTTGGGCGGCATGTATTGCCGTATCTCGGAGTATGCTTTCGCACCGCACTGCAAGCAAGCAAATTCTCCACGTGATTTTAACACGGTGGTGTTGAATTTCTGAATTTCTTTTTTGGTCAAATGCCGCTTTGAGAAATAAAGCCAATGGATTCGACTTGTGTCCTGATACGAAATCGGAGTCATTATTATATCCCAGTCGATTACTTCATCCCAGCGGATAAAATATTCCCTGCGCCGAATATACATCGTCACGCCCGACTTAGAAATCGAAAAGCGGTATGATGGCGTGTCAAAAAGGATGACCTTTAAACTTAATAATATGCTCACTGCACATGATGCCATAAGGAAATACATACCAGTCAGTGCATCTGGCGTTGCATATCTAAGCATAAACCAAAAGAATACTAAACAAGCCGTCAACACGCCTATGCCAAGAAGATACACATTAGTAATATGCCTAGACACAATGTACTTCTTTGGCGCATTTTCTTTGCTTAAATTAAGAGGCCGTTTCACACAAGCTCCCTCCTGTCATCCCCATTATCCCTTACATCGAGAGTACCAAATACTGCCGCACGTGTCAACAATTTTAGCCCGCACAGTCAAAAACTCCCCGCCGCGAAGCGTTTCGCGGTGGGGAGCTGCATCATATTCAATTATCCCACAGGACGCCGCGCTTATAATCCTCAAAGAACCTGACGAAGGTATCGAACAGCTCCTTGGTCTCGCCGTGCAGGCCGGTCTCCCGATGGTAATACGCGCAGACGCTCTCCGCGTCGGGTAGGTACGGTAGCGGGAAGATATCAATATTTCTCATATAATCGCGCTGAAGCTCCGGCGCAAGCATATCCCAGAACAGCTTTGAATAGATAAACACGCCGAGCCCGCCGTTCGCAAGCTGGAACGCGTTTTCGATATTCGTCAGTTCGCAGATGAACTGCGGGTTGATGTCATAATACTTCAGATAGCTCGCCAGCGCGCGCCCGCCGGAGGACTGGCGCGGTATCTTTATAAACGGCGCGCTCTCAAAATAGCTGAGGTCTGCACCCTCGGCAAATTCCGCGCGCACCAGCTCGTAATTCTCCCCGGCAAGCTCGCGCATTATCTGCTTCGGCACGACCAGAAGCTGATCCTTCTGGCACAGCGGCACGATCTCATAGTTATCCGGCGTACTGCCCAGCGTCCCGATGACGAGATCGACCCCGTCGTGCGACACGGCCTTCTGCAGCACCTCCGGCGATTCCTCGCTGAAGCGCACATAGGTGTCCTCGTGCTCATGGAGATAGCGCGGCAGCACATGCGGCAAAATCGCGCGCGCGACCGTGTGCTCGATGCCGACATGCACGGCGTGCGACCCGGCGAGGCTCTTGCTGGAGTTCTCCTCATACTGCCGCTTCAGCTGAAGTATGCCCTTCGCGGTCTGCAAAAACTGCCTGCCGTCCGGAGTAAGCCCAAGGGGGCGGCTGCGGACGAACAGCGAGGTGTCCAGCTCCTCCTCAAGCTTCGCTATCTGCTTGCTCAGCGACTGCTGCGATATGAACAGGTGCTTCGCCGCCTCCGAAAAGCTCTTCTCCTCGGCAACGGCTATAAAGCTTTTGAGTATCGTAAAATCCATTTTCATTCCCCGGCTGCCGGCGTCTTGCGCTCCGGTGGCCTTTTTCATCCGTTTTCGGGACGAGTATATCACTCCGCCTGTCAATAGTCAAACTCGCGTCCATGCATATTTCAGGGCGCGGAATTGCCCCAAAAACGGTATATTTCTGCATAAAACGGCACAAATTTCGTTAAAAATTCATCATTATTCAAAATGGTCAGCAGAGTTCTATCTCTTTTGCACAAAGCACCCCCGAAAAAAGTTTGCTTTTTTAATGCAAACAGTAAATTCAGCAATTTACTATTGCAAAGTTAAACTTTTGGTTGTATTATATACGCACACAAGGGCGTAATGCAGGGCATGGGCTGCTAAATAATTATACATCCCTCCGCGCCTGAGCGATATATTACGGAGGTAAACAAAATGAAAAAATTTATTGCTATGCTGTTTGTTGTATGTATAGTCTTCTCGCTGTGCGCCTGCGGAAGCAGCGGCGGCAGCGGCGAAAGCCTGACCTTTGCCACCGGCGGTGAATCCGGTACCTATTACGCCTTCGGCAGCGTTCTGGCTCAGTACGTCTCCAACAACACCGACGTCAAGGTCACCGCAGTCGTCGGCAACGGCTCTCAGGCCAACGTTGAAGACCTCGACTCCGGCGCCGTGCAGCTTGGCTTCTGCCAGTCCGACGTTATGAGCTACGCCTACTCCGGCACCAATCTCTTCGCCGAGTCGGGCGCAGTCGGCAGCTTCTCCGTCGCGGCCGCGCTGTACATGGAGCAGGTTCAGATCGTCACCACCAACCCCGACATCAAGACCGTTGAGGATCTCAAGGGCAAGACCGTTTCCATCGGCGCTCTCGGTTCCGGCGTGTACTTCAACGCAGTCGACGTGCTCGGCGTGTACGGCATAGACGCCGAAAAGGACATCACCCCCGTTTACCAGAGCTTCGGCGACAGCGCTGAGAGCCTGAAGGACGGCAAGATCGACGCGGCCTTCATCGTCGCCGGCGCACCCACCACCGCCATCACCGACCTCGCAACCGCCGGCAGCGTCTACCTCGTCAGTATCGACGATGACCACATGGACGCGCTCCTCGCTTCCTCCCCCTACTACGCGCGCAGCATCATCTCTGCTGACACCTACGGCACTCCCGACGATGTCCAGACCGTAGCCGTTGCGGCAGTCGTCCTCGTCCGCGACGATGTCTCCGAGGATGCGGTCTACAAGTTCGTTTCCACCATCTTTGAAAACTCCGGCAGCATCCAGCACGGCAAGGCCGAGGAGCTGAGCGTTGAGTTCGGTTCTTCCATCACCGCCGTCCCCTACCACCCCGGCGCTGCGAAGTACTTCGCCGAGAAGGGCATCGAGGTTGCAACCAAGTAATCTGAATCCGGCAAGTTTATTTTAAAGAACCGCTGCGGCGTCCGCAAGAATGCCGCAGCATGAATAATTTATATCCACGTTAAAAACACGTTAATTTTGAGAGGAGCGGATCACATGTCAATTTTCAAGAAAAATCCCGGAGGAAGCGCGGCGGAAGCACAGGCCGAAGCCCAGCGCGAAGAAGGATCCGCTCTTGACGCAGAAACCCTGATGCGCAAGTTCGACAAGGAGTCGAACACCCGTATATGGGAGGGTACGCCCGCAATAATCGTGCGGGTGGTGATGGTAGCGTTCTCGCTCTACTGCATCTGGTCGACGCTGTTCAGCGTGGCGGCGCTTGAAAAGCGGCTGACCATGTTCATGGCGCTTGTCATCATAATGGGCTACCTGACCTACCCCGCCAGCCGTCACCATGTGCGCCACAACTATATTCCGTGGTTCGACTTCGTGCTGATGGCCGTCGGCGCGGGCTGCTTCCTGTTCTTCTGCCTGAAGTACGACTCGCTCGTAAAGGTTCTGACCAGCGCGTCCAAAATGACCCCGACCTTCACGATAATCGGCATAGTCGGCCTGCTGTGCCTGATGGAGCTGTGCCGCCGCTGTGTCGGTGTCCCGATCCTCTGCGTCGCGGGCGTGCTGCTTATCTACACCTTCAGCACCGGCATGGGCGTTGAGCGCGTGCTCTACACCCTGTTCTACACCACCGGCGGCGTCCTCGGCACTCCCGTACAGGTCTGCGCAAAGTATATCGTCGTGTTCATCATCTTCGGCGCGTTCCTTGAGCGCACCGGCATTGCCGAATTCTTCATCAAACTCGCAAATTCCCTCGTCGGCGGCTTTTCCGGCGGCCCGGCCAAGGTTGCGGTCATCTCCTCCGCGCTCTGCGGCATGGTCTCCGGTTCCTCCGTCGGCAACACCGTCACCACCGGCTCCGTCACCATCCCCATGATGAAGGAGACCGGCTACAAGCCTGAATTCGCCGGCGCCGTCGAGGCCGCGGCCTCCACCGGCGGCCAGATAATGCCCCCGATCATGGGCGCCGCAGCGTTTCTGATGGCGGAGTACATGAACGTCACCTACGCCGAAGTCGCACTGCGCGCTATCCTCCCCGCCGTGCTGTACTTCACCGGCATCTTCGTCGCCGTCCATCTCGAAGCCAAGAAGCTCGGCCTCAAGGGCATCCCGCGCAATGAGCTGCCGAAGTTCTCGAAGCTGCTCAGCAAAATATACCTCCTGCTGCCGCTGGTCGTCCTCGTCTGGCTCGTCACCACCGGCACCCGCACCATGGCCTACTCCGCCACCATCGCTATCCTCGTCGCCATCGTCGTCAGCATCATCGACCGTGACGACCCGATAACCCTCGGCCGCATCCTTGAGGCGCTCGAAGCCGGCGGCAAGGGCACCATCACCGTCGCCGTCGCCTGCTCCATGGCGGGCGTTATCTCCGGCTGCATCACCGCAACCGGCCTTGCCTCCAAGATGATCTCCGCGGTCGTCTCCATCAGCAGCAGCGTCACCGTCATCGACCCGACGATGGTCGCCCTGTTCCTGACCATGATCTGCTGCATCATCCTCGGCATGGGCGTCCCCACCACCGCGAACTACTGCATCATGGCCTCCACCTGCGCGCCGATACTCATCACCATCGGCGTTCCCAAAATCGCGGCGCACTTCTTCGTGTTCTACTTCGGCATCGTCGCCGATATCACTCCCCCCGTCGCGCTGGCGGCCTACGCGGGCGCGGCCATCGCCAAGGGCAACCCGATGAAGACCGGCGTCAACGCCACCAAGCTTGCGATCGGCGCGTTCGTCGTCCCGTACATCTTCTGCATGAACCCCGCGATGCTGCTCATCGACGTGTCCGCGCTGTCGATAATCCAGATCGTCATTACCTCGTTCTTCGGCATCTTCGGCGTCGCGGCCGCGATAAACGGCCATCTCCTGCGCAGGATGCACCCCATCACGCGCATAGCGGCGGCCGCAGGCGGACTCCTGATGATGGATCCCACGCTCATCACCGATATCATCGGTCTGGCGCTGCTGGGCGGCGTGTTCGCGTGGCAGTATTTCAGCAGGAAGAAAGCTGTCGCCGCGGTATAAAAAAGCACGAAAAAAGCTGTTTCCGAACCGGAAACAGCTTTTTGAGTTTATGGCTCCCTCTGATGAGGGCGCTGTCAGCGAAGCTGACAGCGGGAGAGATGATGCGAAAACTACTCGTCCCGCTTCATCGCCGCGAGGGCGTAATTCGTGTACTCCGGGTCGTTCGTGACGTCCTTGATGAGCTTGATGCAGTCGGGGAAATGTATCTCCTCCCCGTCGCGGCTCAACTCGATTTCAAGCACCGCGCGGTCGTCCCAGAATGGGTAGACGTCGATATCGAAATACTGATTCTCATTTATGAGATAGTAGCGCTGCTTCTCCAGCGGGCGGAGCGCGGGATTGGCCTGCTTCAGCAGCTCGGTGTATTCGTCCTCGGTCAGGCGCTTCTCGGTCTCGACGATCTCTCCGCCGGTATGGCGCTGCTCGGTTTTATAATAGATATAATGCCCGTCCAGCCCGCGGCGGCGGATATCGGTGACACCGTCGCCCGTTCCGCAGAGATAGGTCTGCACGATATCGACCCGCTTGCAGGCGGGCATCGCCTCAAGCTGTGCGATGTTCGGATGCTCGACAAGGAACTTCAGGCGACTGCGCTTCGGCCCCTGCTCGCCCAGAAACGCGGCGATCTCATCTATCAGCCGCAGAAGCTTATTTTCATAATCGGTCGAATTATCTATGATGCGCAGATACGGGTGCCCTGCCCACGCGGAGATCAGCCCGTCGTCCAGCCGCGCCGCCTCCTCGGCGGATTCCGTGCGCGCGCGGTTGTTGTCAAGCGTGTAGTATTTCTCCGCGCCGATCGCCGCCGTCACCATGTGGAACACCGCGTCGTAGCTGTCGCGCATGTCTATCTCGTTCATTCCGAGGATACTCAGCACCTGCTCGTACTCTTCCGGGGACATATAGGGCTTGTTGTCGAGCGTACCGCGGTCGCAGACGATGAGCACCTTGTCCGTGTTCATTCCGCGCGCCACGTCCTCATACACCTGCTCCTTGGCAAGCTGGAGCCGGTACTGCGCGAGCTGATAATCGAGGTTGCAGCCGCAGGCGTCATAGGTCACGCCGCCGCATATAAGCTCCGTGCAGGTCTCCGGAATAAACAGCACCGTATAGCCCTTCATGGAAAACGCGTTCTGGATCCAGCTCTGCGCCGTGGTTTTTCCCGCGCATGGGCCGCCGGTTATTACAATTTTTGTTATCTCCATCTTTCCTCCGATGCTGTGACAGTGTATATTTCTTAATGTCTTAAATTTGATTATACCTAAATTCTCGACATTTTACAAGCATAGGAGAATTTTTAACACAGTTCCCCGCGCCGCGGACGCCGCCGCGCTCCGACAAATTGTACGAATTTCAGATTTATTCCGCCATGACTTCTCTTTATTTGTTTAAATTGCAATATTGACTTTCGGCATTCACAAGACTACAATAGCATCATCAATTTTGAGAGTACAGCGAAAGGATATGCACCATGTTTCATTTTTCCAATGCAAAAGTGAATACCTGCTGCAATTCCTCCGTGCCCTGCACAGAGGCTGATTCCTGCTGCTCTCGTTCTCAGGAAAACACCGTTCTCGCTCTTATCATGGACGCCATTATTATGGCGTCCATTTTTGTCGCCATAATATCCATAATTATGGGCCTGCGCCTTACCGCGCTGGTCATACTTAGCGTAATTATTATTTTCATTATTATTTCCTCGCCAGTCCCACTTGGTCTGAAGCGTCACCGCTGTTGATTTATTTTTGATACAACGAAGCGGCTTCGCCAAGTGGCGGAGCCGCTTTTTTGTATATATATTCCACGTTTTAAGGAGAATGCAAAATGAAAAAAAGATTTGTATGTATGTTCCTCGCGCTCGCAATGCTGTTCGCGCTGGCCGCCTGCGGAAGCAGCGGCACCCCCGCAGCTTCCGATAACAGCTCCGCCTCCGACGGCAGCTCCGACACCATAAAGCTCGGCGGCATCGGCGCCCTGACCGGCGGCTATGCAAACTATGGTCTGTCCGTTCAGCACGGCGCACAGCTCGCAGTTGACGAGATCAACGCCGCCGGCGGCGTGAACGGCAAGCAGCTTGAGCTGAATTTTCAGGACTCTCAGGGCGATCCTGAAAGCGCCGTCAGCGCTTACGGCAAGCTGATGGACTGGGGCATGGACGTTTCTCTGGGCTGTGTTATGTCCGGTGAGACCGCGTCCGTCGTCGCAGCCGCCAAGGAGGACGACGTCATGCTGCTCACTCCCTCCGGCTCCTCCGACAGCTGCCTCAGCGGCAACGACAAGGCATTCCGCATCTGCTTCTACGACTCCTATCAGGGCACCGCAGCCGCCAACTACCTGAGCGAGAAGAATCTGGCCAAGGAAGTCGGCGTCCTGTACCAGAGCGACAGCGACTACTCCACCGGTCTGTACAACTCCTTCGTCGCCGAGTGCGCTGATCTCGGCATCGACATCGTCGAGACCCAGACCTTCACCACCTCCACCAGCACCGACTTCTCCACTCAGGTCAACGCACTTGTCGATTCCGGCGTCAAGGTCGTGTTCATCCCCTTCTACGCTGAAGAGGCTTCCACCTTCCTGACTCAGGCCAAGGGCAAGTTCGCCGATGACGTTTACTTCTTCGGCGCCGACGGTCTTGACGGCATCCTCGGCAAGGTCGAGCAGGACGTCACCATCGCAAACAACGTTCTGATGCTCACCCCGTTCGCAGCTGACTCCACCGAAGAGAACGTCCAGTCCTTCGTCAAGGCCTACGAGGCCGCCTTCGGCGCAACTCCCGACCAGTTCGCAGCTGACGCATACGACGCAGTGTACGTCATCAAGGCCGCGGTCGAGAAGGCCGGCAGCACCTCCGGCGCAGCCCTCGCGGCAGTCATGCCTGAGCTTGAAGTCACCGGCGTGACCGGCGCCATGACTTGGAACGCCGACGGCAACACCAGCAAGAACGCCAGCGCCATCCTCTACTTCGACGGCGTGGGCAGCGTGTTCGGCAGCTGATTTGCTTCGCTACATCTCATCCTCCATATAATATATTCCCCAACCCCGGCGAGGCCGGAAAACAAGCCCCTGTGTCCTCCGGGTATCCGCCCGGAGGATGGGCGCTGTAAAGGAAGACCGATATGACTCATTTTATTCAAACTCTGATAAGCGGCCTGAGTCTGGGCAGCATATACGCGCTCATCGCTCTGGGCTATACAATGGTGTACGGCATCGCCAAAATGCTTAACTTCGCGCACGGCGACATCATTATGATCGGCGCGTACGCGGGCATAGTTACCGTCAATCAGCTTGGCCTGCCTCCGATAGTCGCGGTCATCGTCAGCGTCGTGATCTGCGCGGGGCTTGGTATGCTGATCGAATTTCTGGCCTATAAGCCTCTGCGTCAGGCGCCGCCGCTGAGCGTGCTCATCACCGCCATCGGCGTCAGCTACCTGCTGCAGAACCTCGCCCTGATAATCTTCGGCTCCCAGCAGAAGGCCTATCCCAGCCTCATCGAGCTCTCCAGCTTCACTGTCGGAGGGGTCACGGTGGACGGGATCTCCGTCCTGACCCTGCTGATGACGGCGCTGATCATGGTAGTGCTCAGCTTCTTCATCAACAAAACCAAGCTCGGCAAGGCAATGCGTGCCGTCTCGGAGGACAAGAACGCCGCATCCCTCATGGGCATCAGCGTCAACCGCACCATCACCCTCACTTTCGCCATCGGCTCCGCGCTCGCGGCCTTCGCAAGCATCTTCTACGGCATGTCCTATGTCTACATCAAGCCCACCACCGGCGCAATGCCCGGCATCAAGGCCTTCACCGCCGCAGTTTTCGGCGGCATCGGCTCCATCCCCGGCGCAATGCTCGGCGGCATCCTGCTCGGCATGATCGAGCAGTTCTCAAAGACCTATATCTCCACGCTTTGGGCCGACGCCATCGTGTTCGGCGTTCTGGTTCTGGTGCTGGTCGTCAAGCCCACCGGACTGCTGGGCAAAAATATTAACGAGAAGGTGTAACGATGAAGAAAAAAGTTAAGCTCAATCACGACGTCGTCACCTTCGCGCTCGTCGTCCTTCTCTATGCCGTTGTCGCGTTTCTGCTTTACAGCGGCAGTCTCACGCGCCAGATATCCAATATGCTCATCCCGATCTCGGTGTACATCGTTCTCGCAGTGTCGCTGAACCTCGTCGTCGGTCTGCTGGGCGAGCTGTCCCTCGGCCACGGCGGCTTTCTGTCGGTCGGCCTGTTCTCCGGCTGTCTGGTAGCTATCGCGCTGTCCGCCACGCCGCTGCCGCTCTATGTGCGTCTGCCGCTGTCGATGATAGTCGGCGGCCTTGTTGCGATGGTGTTCGGCTTCATCGTCGGCCTGCCCGCGCTGCGTCTCAAGGGCGACTACCTCGCCATCGTCACGCTGGCCTGCGGCGAGATCATCAAGAATATCATCACGAACCTTGACATCACCGGCGGCGCGCTCGGCCTGAATACCGGCGCCATCTACTCCAACGCCAAAACGCTTCTCCCCTATGCGGCGGTGCTGGTGCTGCTGACGGTGCTTGTTATGATGAACCTCAAGCGCTCGAAGCACGGCCGCGCCATCATGGCCATCCGCGACAACCGCATCGCAGCGGAGTCCATCGGCATCAACGTCACCTATTTCAAGCTCGCGGTGTTCATGCTCTCGGCCTTCTTCGCCGGAGCCGCCGGAACACTCTACGGCCACTTCTTCGCAAACGTCAAGGCCGCGTCCTTCGACTACAATATGTCCATTGAGATTCTCGTCATCGTCGTCCTCGGCGGCATGGGCAGCGTCCCCGGCTCCATCATCGCTGCGATAGTACTCCAGCTTCTGCCGGAGCTTATGCGTGAGTTCGCCGATTACCGTATGCTGCTCTACGCGATAGTCCTTATCCTCGTCATGCTGGCCACCAACGACCCGCGTATGCGCGAGTTCTTCGAGCGGCTGCGCCCGTCAAACCTCGTGAGGAATCTCGCCGCAAAGAACAAAAAGGAGGCGCAGACAGATGACTAATAAGACCAAGCTCGTCACCGTCACTCCGCGCGTCGCCATGCTCACCGAGCGCGACGTCGGCAAGACCCCCGTGCTCGAATGCATCGACCTCGGCATCAGCTTCGGCGGCCTGAAGGCGGTCGACAACTTCAATATAACCATCGGCCGCACCGAGATCGCCGGCCTCATCGGGCCGAACGGTGCCGGCAAGACCACCGTTTTCAACCTGCTCACCAGCGTGTACCAGCCCACCCACGGCACGATCCTGCTCGACGGCAAGGACATCCGCGGCATGACCACCGCGCAGATAAACCACGCCGGCATCGCGCGCACCTTCCAGAACATCCGTCTTTTCTCCAACCTCACCGTTGAGGAAAACATCACGGTCGCGATGGGGCCGCAGATCAAATACGGCCTTGCGAGCAGCATCCTGCACCTGCCCCCCTACCGCTGGGAGGAGCGCGTCGCGCACGAGCGCGCGATGGAGCTGCTGAGCATCTTCCACATGGATGACATGGCAGACGCGCAGGCGGGCAGCTTGCCCTACGGCGCGCAGCGCCGCCTTGAGATCCTCCGCGCGCTGGCGACCAACCCCAGCCTGCTGCTGCTCGACGAGCCTGCCGCGGGCATGAACCCCTCCGAAACCGCGGAGCTGACCGAAAACATCCTCGCCATCCGCGATACCTTCAAGATCGCAGTGCTGCTCATCGAGCACGACATGAACCTCGTTATGAACATCTGCGAGGGCATCGCGGTACTCAACTTCGGCAAGCTTATCGCCAAGGGCAGCGCGGAGGATATCCAGAACAATCCTGAGGTCATCGAGGCCTACCTCGGCCGGAAGAAGGAGGCGTGAACATGGGAGTAATGCTTAAAGTAAACGATCTGCACATCTATTACGGCAGCATCCACGCCGTCAAGGGCGTGTCCTTCGAGGTAAATGAGGGCGAGGTCGTCACGCTCATCGGCGCAAACGGCGCCGGTAAGTCCACCGTTCTGAACACCGTCTCCGGCCTGCTGCATCCCCGCGCGGGCAGCATTGAATTTGAGGGCGCAGACCTCAAGGGTGTGCCCCCGCACAAGATCCTCTCCAGAGGTCTTGCGCAGGTTCCGGAAGGGCGGCACGTATTTCTGCAGATGACCGTTGAGGAGAATCTGGAGATGGGCGCATACACGCAGCCGAAATCCGGTATCGCCGACGGCATAGCCGATGTCTACCGCCGCTTCCCCCGTCTTGAGGAGCGCCGCAAGCAGACCGCCGGTACCCTCTCCGGCGGCGAGCAGCAGATGCTGGCCATGGGGCGCGCGCTCATGTCGAAGCCGAAGCTTCTGATGCTGGACGAGCCGTCGATGGGTCTTGCGCCCATTCTTGTCGAGCAGATATTCGATATCATCCGCGAGCTGCACGCCGCGGGTACGACCATTCTTCTCGTCGAGCAGAACGCGAACGCCGCGCTGAGCGTCGCAAACCGCGCCTATGTCCTCGAAACCGGCAGAATCGTCCTCTCCGGCACCGGCGACGAGCTGATGCACAGCGAGCAGGTTCAGAAAGCCTACCTCGGCGGCTGAATTGTATATTGTATAATAGAAGCGATTCCGATTTTTCGGAATCGCTTTTACTACGCTGCATCGTTTGAACTATTGCGATAACACGCATAATGTGCTATTATATAAAGATATCCGGAAGCCGCAATTTCTGCGGTTTCCAATCTGCAAAGGATCGGTACATCTATGGAGCTGCACGCAAAAACGGTACGCTCACAACTTAACTTTTTCAAACCCTTCGTCGCAAACTGCTCTCTTGAAGTCACCCGCAAGGGGCAGGACAAGCTCGGCGAGCTTATGACCGCGCTCCACAAACGCGAGGTCATGGTCAAGGAACACGACTTCGGCCGCTTTCAGGGCGCATGGATCATGCCCAAGGACGAGCGGCGCAACGGCGTCGTCCTGTATCTGCACGGCGGCGGCTACACCTGCGGCAGTCTCGAATACGCCAAGGGCTTCGGCGCAACGCTCGCATCCGAGGCCGGAGTGCGCGTATTCTGCGCGGCCTACCGGCTCGCGCCCGAAAACCGCTACCCCGCAGCGCTGGACGACGCGCTTGAAAGCTACAACTACCTACTGCGGAAGGGCTATTCCGCAAAGCAGATCATGCTCTGCGGCGAGAGCGCGGGCGGCGGGCTCATATTCGCGCTGTGCCTGAAGCTCAAGCAGCTGGGTCAGGCGCTGCCCTGCGGGCTTATCGGTATCTCGCCGTGGACGGATCTCACCGGCTCCGGCGACTCCTACGAGACGAACAAGGACGTCGACCCCTCGATGACGCAGGAGCTGCTGCAATTCTACGCCCGGTGCTACACCGATGACGCCGCGGACCCGCTCTGTTCCCCGCTCTTCGGCGATCTCACCGGCCTGCCGCCGTCGCTGCTGTTTGTCGGCGGTGACGAGATAATGCTGGACGACTCGCGGCTGCTGTACGAGAAGCTGATCGCCGCCGGCTGCAAGAGCCGCATGATCGTCGCGCCGGAGCGCTGGCATGCCTATGTGCTCTACTGCCTGAGCGAGAACATGCCATCGGACTTTGAGGCGATAAACAAGTTCATAGATCGCGTTCTGTCCCCGGCGCGCAGCCTTCGCTGGATGCGCCTTGACAACGCAGCAAAAATATACCCCGCGGCGAAGCGCCGCAACTGGGTCAACTTCTTCCGTCTCTCGGCGGAGCTTTCGGAGCCGGTCGATATCCCGGTTCTGCGCGCCGCGCTGGACGTGACGGTGCGCCGCTTCCCGTCGATAGCCGTGCGTCTGCAGCCCGGCGTGTTCTGGTACTACCTTGAGCAGCTGCCCAAAGTGCCGGAGATTCAGGCCGAGCGCAGCTGCCCGCTGGCGCACGCGCCCTTCGGCAAGGTGCGCGAATGTGCACTGCGTGTGCTGGTATACAACGAGCGCAACCGCGTCGCGGTCGAATTCTTCCACGCGGTGACGGACGGCAACGGCGGCATGACATTCTTCAAGACCCTGCTTGCCGAATATATCAGCCAGAAGTACGGCGTCGCCGTACCCGCGGAGCACGGAGTGCTCGGCAGGCTGGAGGAGCCGGACGAGGAGGAGCTGGAGGACAGCTTTCTCCGCTACGCCGGGGACGTGAAGGCCAGCCGCAAGGAATCCACGGCCTACCACCTCACCGGAACGCCCGAACCGGACGGCTTCAAGAACCTCATCACCATGATTGCCCCCTCAGACGATGTGCGCGCCGCCGCTAAGCGGCACGGCGTGACCGTGACGGAGCTTCTCTGCGCGGCGATGATGCAGGCCATAAACGAGCTTCAGGCCGAGCGCGTACCACAGCGCCGCCTGCGAAAGCCCGTCAAAGTCCTGCTCCCGGTGAACCTGCGCCGCATGTTCCCCAGCAAGACCCTGCGCAACTTTGTCTCGTATATCACCCCTGAGATCGACCCCTGCATGGGCGATTACAGCTTCGACGAGATCTGCTCCATCGTGCACCACCGCATGGGGCTTGAGAACAACCCCCAGTCGATGCGCGCGAAATTCGCCGCGAACGTCGCCAGCGAAAAATCCCCCCTCCTGAAGGTGGTTCCGCTGTTCGTCAAGAACATTGTTATGAAGGCCGTGTTTGACAGGGTGGGCGAGTGCAAATCCTGTCTCTGCCTCTCGAACCTCGGCAACGTCCAGCTTCCGGAGGTCATGGCGCAGTACGTCTCGCGGCTGGACTTCATAATCGGCGTACAGGCCAAAGCGCCGCACAACTGCGGCGTGGTCTCGTGGAACGGGACGATGTATATCAACTGCATCCGCAACATCCGCGAACCGGAGCTTGAAATGCGGTTCTACCGTGTGCTGAAGTCGCTGGGCATCCACATCAAGGTAGAGAGCAACATGCGTTAATAACCGTTTCTGCGGTAAACTTGGAGGATACTTATGTATTGTATAAAATGTGGCGTTGAGCTTGCGGACAGCGAAAAGGTCTGTCCCCTATGCGGCACGCGGGTATTCCACCCCGACCTGCCGCGCAGCGAGAGCGAAGCTCCCTTCCCGGCCGACAGCCGCGTGCTGCCGGAGGATGTGAATCGCTCCGGCGTACTGTTCATTCTCACGGTGCTGACACTGCTCCCCGCCGTGCTGTGCATCGTGTGCGACTGGCGCATCAACGGCTCCATCGTGTGGTCGGGCTATGCCGCGGGCGGCGTCGCGCTGCTGTATATTCTTGTCGTGCTGCCGCTGTGGTTCCGGCACCCGAACCCCGTGATCTTCGTCCCGGTCGATTTTGCCGCGATAGCGCTGTTCCTGCTGTACATCAACTTCGCCGTCGGCGGGCACTGGTTCTTGTCCTTCGCCTTCCCCGTCACCGGGGCGATTGCGCTGCTCGTCACCGCGGTCGTCACGCTCATGCGCTATGTCCCCGGCGGCGCGCTGTACATCTTCGGCGGCGGGCTTATCCTCACCGGCGGGCTGAACGTACTTATAGAGTTCCTGCTGCACATCACCTTCGGTATCGAGGGCATGTTCGTCTGGTCGATCTATCCGCTGACGGCCTGCGTCCTGCTCGGCGTGATGCTGCTGGTCGTCGCGGTATGCAAGCCGCTGCGCCGCTCGCTGCACCGGAAATTCTTCCTGTAATCCATCAGATAACAACAAAAGCGCTGCCAAAAAGTCCTGTCCGGACTTTTTGACAGCGCTGAATTTATTCAAGATTTAACGCCGATTACCACTCAAGGTTCTTTTCGTCTTCCTTGCTGAACACGTGCGCGACATTGCCGTCGAAGCTGAAGTGCACGGTGTCTCCCATGGCGTAATGACCCTTCATGTCGATGGTCGGGACGATTATGATAACGTCCTTGCCCTCGGCGGAAACATGCAGATGCACGGAGGAGCCCATCATCTCGGACACGTCGACCTTCGCGGCTATGCCGGTCTCGCCGATGGTCGTATGCTCAGGACGAACGCCGAGCGTGACCTCCTGAGACTGGACGTCCTTTGCGAGCAGACGCGCTTCCTTCTCGGCGTCAAGCTCCACTCTGTATCCGCCAAGCTCGACGAAGAACTTCTCGCCCTCGCGGACAAGCTTTGCGTCGAAGAAGTTCATCTGCGGGGTGCCGATGAAGCCTGCGACGAAGAGGTTGCGCGGGTTGTTGAAGACCTCCTGCGGGGTGCCGATCTGCTGGATGTAGCCGTCGCGCATGATGACGATACGGTCGCCCAGAGTCATGGCCTCGGTCTGGTCATGGGTGACGTAAATAAAGGTCGTGTCGATACGCTCGCGCAGCTTGATAATCTCGGCGCGCATCTGGTTACGCAGCTTCGCGTCGAGGTTGGAGAGCGGCTCGTCCATGAGGAAGACCGCCGGGTCACGCACGATGGCGCGGCCGATGGCGACACGCTGACGCTGGCCGCCGGACAGAGCCTTGGGCTTGCGGTCGAGATACTGGGTGATGTCCAGAATCTCCGCGGCCTCACGAACCTTCTTATCTATAACGTCCTTCTTCTCCTTGCGCAGCTTCAGAGAGAAGGCCATATTTTCATACACGGTCATATGCGGGTAAAGGGCGTAATTCTGGAAGACCATCGCGATGTCGCGATCCTTGGGGGCGACGTCGTTCATGAGCTTGCCGTCGATATACAACTCGCCCTCGGTGATCTCTTCCAGACCTGCGACCATGCGCAGTGTGGTGGACTTACCGCAGCCGGAGGGACCGACCAGAACGATGAATTCCTTATCGGCTATCTCAAGGTTGAATTCCTGCACCGCGACAACGCCCTGCTCGGTGATCTGAAGGTTGACCTTCTTTTCTTCGGGCTCGTCCTTCTTTTTCTTTTTCTTCTTACCCTCGCCGCTGATGAACGGGTAAATCTTCTTCACGTTTTTAAGAACCACAGTTGCCATACTGCCGACTCCGGCCGCCGGGCCTCCGCCCTGACCGCCTCGCGGGGGCATCGCCTCCCGCATTACGACAGGTCTCCACACTGCCGCACCCTGAGTCTCAGGGAAATTGATATTCCTCCTTGTTAATGCTGTACGGGGCTGAGTCATGGAGAGCCGCGCACGCAGTCAGATTAGACCTGCAGCGCTGATGCTGTCAGGCCATATATATTATACAGATTGTTATTGGGTATTGCAAGCCAATATTCGCCGTCCAAAATTGTGCAATATGCTGTGCTTCCTTGAAATTCCGGGAGCACTGTGCTATACTGTTATTATGATAATTATACCCCTTTGTGGGTAGGAGGAGACGCATATGGCAGCCCATGAAAGCCAGCCGCGCAGGACGCAGAATAGTCATGCGGCAAGAGAGAGAGAGAGAGAATCCCATGTAAGACGTCCTCGGAAAAAGAGTAAGGCTCCCCTTATCGTGGGTCTTATACTTGCGATTTTTGTGCTGGCGGCGGTGATGGCGCTGATCTGGATCGAGGCCAACTGCGTGCTCGTCGGCGGCAAGCTCTACCGGCAGGGAGACACTATCGACCTGCGCGGCAGCGAGGTCAGCATCGCGGAATATGACGAGCTGCACGCCCGCTTCCCCGACAGCGTGATCCTCTGGAACGTGCCGATAGGCAGCCGCAGCTTTGACAGCAGCTCCGCCTCCGTCAGCGTCGATAATTACAGCGATGCCGAAATAGACAGCTTCCGCTATCTGCCCCAGCTCAAGACCATCGACGCGTCAGACGCCGACTGCTATGATGTTATAATGAAAACCATTGACACCTACCCCAACTGCACCGTCAAATATCATGTGAAGCTGGGCGGCACGGCCTACGCGGGTGACACGGCGCAGCTTGTGCTCGATTCCCCGGCGGCGTTCAGCGAGCTGGAATCGCGCCTGCAATATTTCCCGCAGCTTGAGAGCGTTGATCTCCGCGCCGCCGGGCTCAGCGACGACGAGGAGGACGCACTGATAAGCGAGTTCCCGGCCATAAGCTTCCTCCGCGAGGTTGAACTCGCGGGCAAGAGCTTTGATACCTCCGTCGCAGAGCTTGACCTGAGCGGCACGGATATCGACATACAGACGCTTGTCGCCGCCGCACCGCGCTTCACCGGCACGGAGACCGTGGAGCTGGGCAGCCGCGAGCTGTCGTTTGACGATGTTGAGGCCATCCGCGATGCTTTCGGCGGAGCCGCCGTGCACTGCAAGCTCCGCGTTTACGGCACACAGGTCGATTCCTTCGCCGAGGAGCTGAACTATAACGGCCAGTACCTCGGCGACACCGGCGACGCCGAACGCGCCGCGTCTGTCATGCCGTATCTCCGGAAGCTGTACATGGATAACTGCGGACTCTCCGACGAGGTGCTGGGCGCGCTCGACGACAAATTTGAGAATCTGCGCGTCGTGTGGACGGTGTACATAAAGGGCTTCCCATGCAAGACCGACGCCGACAACTTCTGCGTCTCCAAGTACAGCAGCAGCTACGGCCCGCTTGGCGACGACCTGATCGACCCGATAAAGTACTGCAAGGACATGGTCACGCTGGATCTCGGCCACATGGACTACACGAACCTGAACTTCGTGAAGAACATGAAGCACCTCAAGTATCTCATTTGCGGCGACACGAAAGTGACCGATATCAGCGCGCTGGCCGATCTTGAGGAGATATATTTCATTGAAATGTTCCTCACTCCCTGCTCCGACTTCTCCGTGCTTGCAAACTGCAAATCCCTGCGGCACCTCAATATATGCTATTGCCCGGTTGCGGATTATACACAGCTCAAGGAGCTGAGCTTCCTCGACAGGCTGTGGGTCAAGCGCTGCGGCCTGACAAGCGATCAGATCGCCGAGATTCAGGCGGCCTGCCCCAATACGTGGATAATGGTCGATAACGGCGATCCGTCCTCGGTCTGCTACGATTGGCGCTGTGACGACAGCTATTTTGACATGCGCGATAACCTCGGCATGTTCTATATGGTCGCCAAACCTGCCGCGTAAAACGGTGCGAAATGTTGTATAGTAAAATCGCATGGTGAAATCACCATGCGATTTTACTATCGGCGCGCCGGACTAGAGTCTTTGCCGCGAAGCGCTGCCCCTTCTAGGGGAAGTGGCACGAAGTGCCGAAGGGGTCGCCAGAGGGGAGACTAGAGCAGAGGGGAAAAGAAAACGTACGCCAAATAATCACCGTAGGGGACGGCCTCTGTGCCGTCCCGTTCCCACGTCCTGCACCGCGCAGAATTTGATGCACCATCCTCTTGGCTCCCTCTGACGAGGGAGCTGTCGGCGTCAGCCGACTGAGGGAGAGAAAGCCCGCAAACTTTGCACCGCATGAAAAATCGGCGCACCAAGCCAACCCCCTCGCCGCGAAGCGCTGCCCCTACTAGGGTAGCGAAGCGGCGGCGCGGTAGTGAATGACATGCCAGTGGCATGTCAGAG